>CAIVPY010000315.1 GCA_903907885.1 uncultured Bacteroidota bacterium | reverse complement strand
TTATAAACTAGCATCCGATTGATCTTGTGGTAACAAAGCTTTCAAATCGTATATTACATTTACGTCTTTTGTTAAATCATGAATATTCAACTCTTTGAATTGTTTATGTGCTACCGCTAAAATAATAGCATCAAACTTAATATTGTCTGGTACATTTTTTTGAGTAGGTAAATTGTATTCGTGCTTCACTTCTGCAGGGTCGGCCCAAGGGTCAACAACGGTTAAATTCACATTGTAAGTTTGCAACTCTTTAATAATATCAACTACTTTAGTGTTTCTAACATCAGGGCAGTTTTCTTTGAAGGTAAAACCTAAAACTAAAACATTTGATTGTTTAATTTTGATGTCTTTTTTTATCATCAATTTGATAGTTTCAGTTGCCACATAAGCACCCATGCTATCATTTAATCTGCGACCAGCCAATATTATTTCGGGATGATAACCTACTTCTTGAGCTTTTTGTGCTAAATAGTAGGGATCAACACCTATACAATGACCACCCACCAAACCTGGTTTAAATTTCAGAAAATTCCATTTTGTTCCTGCAGCTTCTAAAACATCATTTGTATTAATACCCATCAAATTAAATATCTTAGATAACTCGTTAACAAAAGCGATATTAATGTCTCTTTGCGAATTTTCAATAACCTTTGCTGCTTCAGCCACTTTTATAGATGTAGCTTTGTGGGTTCCTGCAACAATTATTGTTCTGTATAATTGGTCAACTTTTTCGGCCACTTCAGGAGTAGAGCCAGATGTGACCTTAAGAATTTTAGTAACGGTATGCTCTTTATCTCCGGGATTAATTCTTTCGGGAGAATAACCACAAAAGAAATCAATGTTAAATTTCAAACCTGACGTTTTCTCTAAAACGGGCACACATTCATCCTCTGTAACTCCTGGGTATACGGTTGATTCATATATAACGATATCTCCTTTTTTTAGAACTTTACCTACCGTTTCGCTTGCCTTATAAAGTGGGGTTAAATCGGGTCGATTATTTTTATCAGTAGGAGTGGGTACTGTAACTATAAAATAATTACATTGTTTTATATCATCAATATTAGCAGAATACTTGATAAATATAGAAAGTTTTAAATTTTCATCACTCACTTCTAAAGTTCTATCATGTCCTAAGTTTAACTCTTCAATCCTAGCTTTATTAATATCAAAACCTACTGTCTTGTTTTTCTTTCCAAATTCAACGGCTAAAGGAAGGCCTACATAACCTAATCCAATTACTGCAATGTTTTGATTTAAGTCCATATTATTTATTTATTAATATTCAATAATCGAAAAAAAAAATCTAAAAAACTAATAATCATGTGTAGTATAGGCACAGCTTCGCATGGTGAGTCCCAACTGAATCTACACTTTTATATGTTTCACAATAATCAATTATAGACATTACCCGAACTAAAAAAGTAATGTTATACATTGATTCTATACAATAATGTTAAATATTAAAGAAAAAATAAGCTTTTATAGGCCTAAAATTCTTTTCC
>CAIVPY010000314.1 GCA_903907885.1 uncultured Bacteroidota bacterium | reverse complement strand
TTTAGTTAAATAATCATCTCCTCCTTTTTTTAAACCTAATACCTTGTCGCTAGCTGAGTTTTTAGCTGACAAGAACATGATTGGTACATCACCGTCAAACAATCTAATATTCTCGCATACGGTAATTCCATCTATCCCTGGCAACATAATATCTAAAACAACTAAATCGAAACGTTGTTCTCTAAAAATACGTGTTGCATCGTTTCCATTTCCACAAACGATTACATCATAGCCTTCAAGCTCAAGGTTTAGTTTTAATGCGTGTTGAATGTTTTCTTCGTCTTCAACTACTAATATCCTGCTATTCATAATGTAGTATGGGTTAATTGATACTTTGACATAAGTCATATTAATTTCGTTGCAAGTTTGAGATTAAATATTGTTAAAAGTAATCTTAAAAATTGTTCCTTTAGGTTTATTATCTAGCACTTCTATTTGAGCCTTATGTAATTGTATAATATTTTTTATAATAAATAAACCAAGTCCTGTTCCTTTTGATTTTCTAGTGTTTTCATCTCCCGAACGAAAAAATTTCTGAAAGATAGTTTTCTTTTCATCATCAGAAATGCCATCTCCTTGATCTTTGATTTGAAGGAAGGTTTGATTTTCTTCTTGACTAAGAATAAATTCGATTGGGCTATTGGCAGGGGAATATTTAATGGCATTGTCTAATAAGTTAGTTAACAACATTTCAATAGCCAATACATCACAATCAATATAAATATCATTTTTAATATTGATAATCAATCGATTTTCAATACCCCTTGGAGCAGCGTATTTATTAAGAATTTGAATTAATAAGCTTGACAAATCAGTTTCAATTAGCACCAAATCGTACTTTTTGCTTTCAATTTGGGCAGATAAAAGTAGATTTTCGACTAAGGTTTGTAGTCTTTTCATGTCAAGAAGTGAGTTTCTCAAAATGGTATTTGTTTTTTCTTTATCCAAATCCCTTTTAAGCATTGTTTCAATATATAATTTTACTGAGGCTATGGGTGTTTTTAGCTCATGCGTAATTGAAAGTAAAAAGTTGGTTTGTTGCCTATTAAGTTTAATGTTTTTTGAAAAGGTACGGTATATTACAAGCATCCCCCAAAAGAGTAAAATCATCATCACTATGCCTTCACCCACATACTGTTTAATCTTTCTATTAATGTATAAGTCGTGTTCAGCTAATGATACTTGGCTAGGTTTTATCGTATAGATTGGTTTGTCAATCTTTATGCTTTGAAAACTAATAGTTAATTCGGGATAATTATGGGTTATAAAAAATCTTATGTCTGAGGTATCAATTAAACCCAAATCTAAAATGTGTAGCTTTGCTTCAGCAACCCTAGCCGTAATATTTTGTTTCTTTAGTTCGGCAATTTCTGTATGTGAGCGTATGTGGGTCAATGTCCACCAAGTGAATGCGGCCATTATATATAATGAAACAATTACAAAAATAATTCGAGGCTTATTTTTATTCATTTATTAATTATAAATCCCAAGTGGTATTGCGATTGTGGCGAATATATTTTTTTATGTTAATCCAAAAAGCTAGTATCAAGTATATAATTATGGGTGATCCCATAGTGATAAAAGAGGTGTAAATAAAATACAATCTTATGCGAGCCCCCGAAATGCCAAAGCGTTCGCCAAGGTAGGTACATACCCCGAAAACGTGTTTTTCGACAAAATATTTTAGGTTTTGCATCGCACAAATGTATATTTATCACTTCAAATGTATTGTTTTTATAAAGATAATAGTACACGAATTATGGAATTAATTTATTCATTAGGACAAATGACCAATCGTTATCTATTTTATACTTTAAATTTTCGGGCAAGAATAACTTAGGCAATACTAATGTACCAATTCCTATTGTTGTAACAACCAAAAATTGCTCAATTGAATTTGCCCCTTGATTTTGTTTTAGATATTGACTTATTAATAAATACGAACCAAAAGCTAATGGCAATCCTATTACTGAAGATTTTAATAAAACACGGCCCAAAGACTCACGCCTAAATTGAACGATATCACTATATCTAATTTTGTATTGATAACAAAGACCGTTTTTTTGAAGTTGTTTATTAAGTTTCTCTGAAACATCTTCATAAGAACGACCCAAGTATAAACAACTATCATCAGCTCCAGTAACTTCCTCTTTCAAAAAGTTAAGTTGCCCCATATAGCCACGATATTGGATGGTCATTCGGTCTCCCAAATTCACCTTAATTGTTTTACCTGATTGGATATTCACAATGTTTAGTAGTTGATTTTGCGAATGGGCGATTAAAGCAATAAAACCCAAGACGATAAGCAGACTGACTCTTCTCATGGCGCTAATAATATTTCTTTTCCAATAATACATCTTAAACATTGAAGTTTGTTACAGTAATTACTTTTTTGCTCAATCAAAGCTTGACTCTGCCAAGCATTTTTAGCTTTTATTCCAAATATTTCCCATCCTTTAATTACGCTATTTTGTTCGGCTGGCACTTGTAATAGCCACTCAAGGCTTTTGTCTGATAATTCAGGTAAGTTATGAATTTTTCCGTAGGCAAATAGCATGGGGATCAAAGCGTTGATGATGATATTTTCAATAGTGCTTATACCTAAGTTAAATTCTTTTTCACTTGTCTTTTGACTATTATTGTGTAGGGCTACCAAGTTAATTTTGTGGTTAAACTTCAATTGGAAGAAAGGCATTATATCTTTAAGCTTTTCAGCTTTAATGATTTTTGATAGCAATTGGCTATTTTGATAAAGAAACAAAGCAAACTGAAGCAGCCTGACGGTTGGGAAATTGGCTGGTCGTGTGCGAGCGAATTTCCAAATGCTTTTGTCTAAGCTTTGCAAGTTGAATTTGTGCTTTAGGTACTCATATTCTATTTTCAAAAAGTTCAAATATTCATCTTCAAAATGTAAATCTAAAAAACCAGCTGTGCCTATAACTAAAGCTTCTATTTGGCTCAAGTTGTTTTTATGTTTGGCAATTACTATGAGGGGCAAATTCTGACTAAGCATTTCAAATGCTTGGGCATTTATTTTTTGTCCGAAATATTTAGCCGTTATTTTATAAAATGTTTCTTCAAAATTGTTTTCAGATTTCAATAAAAGGTCATTGATATATTTTGTTTTATGCTCAAGGCGTTCAATCAATAATCTTTCAAACCAAAGATTTAACTTAATTTCTCTTGGTTTTACAAATACTTTTTCGCAAGGTATAAGCGTTTTTTTTTGCATCAACTCGTTGTGTTTTGAAATTAGCGAAGGGGGTAGCAGTTTTTTTACTTCAAGGGTAAGCAATAGGTTCCCATCTTTATCATTCAGCACAACATCGTCTTCATAAACCACATGTAGAATCACATTCTCGTATCGTTTATCCTTTTGATGATTGTGTTTGTACCAATCACTGGTTTTTACATGAATTTCAACATTGCCTGCCCATTCCAAGTTGTTGATTTTTAATCTTGCATTAAAAAAGTCGGGACCAGCATCTGTATTTTTAGTACCGGTATGAGCCACATAGAGCCTCTGACCTTGAGTGCAAATAAGTTCTTTGCCCGCAAAAAACTTCTGTTCCCATAGAAATTGTATCAAATCTTCTTTCATAACAAAGTAAAAACAAACATAAATAATGCTCTGATAATTTGTACATCAAATTATTTTGTTAAGATTGCGGTTCGATTAATAAATATATTATGAAAAGAATAATTACAATTTTGTCGGTTTTTATAGCTTTAACAGGTTATTCTCAAACCACATTGCCTACGGCATGGAGTTTTGTAAATCCATCGCCCACGGGTGCAACAGCTAATACCTCTACAGGTCCTGAGTTTCCTGGCCCTACAGGTTGGTCAACCAAATTGGATGTATTAGTTTCGAGTTTTACATATGCTAGCGGACAAGATGGTAATGCAGGTTGCAAGCTAGATGCAACTGGTGAATATGTAAAAATATGGTTTACTGACAAACCAGGTCCTTTAAGTTATTGGATTAAAAGTCAAACAATTAATGGCTTACCATTTGTTGGTGGATTTGCTACACAAGAATCTGCTGATGGTAATACTTGGACAGATTTGCACCTCTTTGATCCCTCAAATGTAAGTTCTGCTAGTTTTACTAATTTTACTGACAATCCAAAGTCTTCAAGTAGATATATCAGATTTTATTATACAAATAAACAATCGGGTGCAAACGTAAACTTAGATAATATTACCTTAGCTAGCGCTCCTGCTACTCCATTAGCTACCATCAATGTAAAATTGGCAGGTACTGATGTGGTAAATGGCAGCACCGCTTTGATAGGAAAAACGGCAAGCACTGTATTCACTATCGAAAACAAATCAACCAGAGATACATTATACATTACAAGCATGAACTTTACTGGTGTTGCAGCAGCTGATTATTCTGTTAGTTCAGCTCCAACATTTGTTTTATCCGGTTCTTCAGCCACTTTCAATGTTAATTTTTCAACAACTAGCACTGGTTCAAGAAAGGCTACATTGGCTATCAACAATTCGGATACAGAGAAAAATCCATTCACCATAAAAATGTATGGCATTGGAGGCAACTTGGCTTCTGAACCAACCGATAAACCTACGAATATTTCTTTTGGTGGTGTGAGAGCCTATAGTTACTACGTGAACATTTTCCCACCTACATCAAAACCCGATAAATATTTGGTATTAAGAAAAAAAGGGACTGCAGTAAGCGAGGTTCCTGTGGATGGACAAACCTATAGCAAAGGAGATAATATTGGAGATGCACAAGTGGCTTACGTGGGTACTGATACCACTTTCAAACCTACTTATGTTTTAGCCAATACAGCATATAATTATGCTGTTTTTCCTTTTAATGGACCAGCAGGTTTTGAAAATT
The DNA here is from genome assembly GCA_903907885.1 of uncultured Bacteroidota bacterium. Taxonomy (GTDB): domain Bacteria; phylum Bacteroidota; class Bacteroidia; order UKL13-3; family UKL13-3; genus RGVD01. Next base: position 995 of record CAIVPY010000314.1, on the reverse strand, counting down.
ATTTAACCACTAGCCCAGTATCTGGAATTGTTACTACTACTGGTTTAAATGCAGGGAGCTATTATGCAAGCCTTGACCCAAGAAAGGCAAGTTTCTTAACTGACCTATCAGCAAAAATTAACTCACACGATTCTGTTTTTTATAGTAACTATACAACTTCATTAATTAATAATTGGCTGGCCAAAGACACAATAGGTGGTAAAAAAGTAGTGTATTGTGTTTATACCAACATGGCTTATGTGTATGATGAGCCATTTGTTTGGTGGAATGCATCTGGTTCAACAGGTACGTTAACCAGAGAACACACATATGCTCAAAGTTGGATGCCTAGTAATTCGGATCCCAACACATGGCCACAGGCACCTAATGGCAAAGAGTTTCCTGAGTATGACGACTTGCATCATTTGTACCCTGCCGACCAAACTCATGCCAATGCCACTAGGTCAAATAATTCCTTTGGAGAGGTGGTAACTGTAACTTCAGTATCACCTACAGGATTTGGTAAATTAGGTAAAGATGCCAATAACAAAACAGTGTATGAACCTCGTGATGAACACAAAGGAGATTTGGCTCGTGCCTTCTTTTATATGGCAACATGCTACAATGGCGTTAACGGACAAAATTGGGGATTAAGCGGAGGTAAATTTGCACAAGATACTACCGTATTGATGAAATGGCACAGACAAGATCCTCCTAGCGATTTAGAAATAGCTAGACAGGAATATATCTATTCTCTTCAGAAAAACAGAAATCCATTTATTGATAATCCATTATGGGTGTATGGTATTAACTTTACCAATATGACTTATATGCCAGGTATTATCAATGGTGTGAATGAGTTGAACAACGATTTTGCTAAAATTTATACCAACCAAGAAACTAGTGAAATTATTGTACAGTTGGATAACAGTTTAAAATCTAAAGTTACAGTACTTGATATGTTAGGCCGTGTAGTTAGCGAAAGCACTAACAGTACAGACAAATACGCTATAAAC
>CAIVPY010000313.1 GCA_903907885.1 uncultured Bacteroidota bacterium | reverse complement strand
CATCTGAAACGGTATCGTAGCCATGTGCAATTCTATTGCGGGTGTCAATTATTTTCCTGGAATTGTTAATACTAATTGAGTTGTCTATTTTAATAATTCTATTTATAGCTTCTCCAATAATTTCTAAATTCCTTTCAACTGCACGTTTGGTTTTTGTATCTGCAATAAACTCATCAAATCTTTTTGGTTTATTGTCAAAAAAACTTTCAATTTCGTTAATAGCCTTAATGATATCGAACAAATACGTTTTAATTTCATCAACCATAAATCAATTGTTTATTCTGTTCAATATTTCCTCGTAAATACGGATTATTAATAGCCTTGTTTTCTAACAAATCAATTTTTCTTTTCAATGTATCTTCCAATGAAAATTTAAAATCGAAAAAATTATCAGCATAATTATTCAAATCGACACCTTCAAAATCTACTAATAAATCAATATCACTATTGGCTTTAAAATCTTTCGTTAATACCGAACCAAAGGCATATAGATTTTTAACTTTATGTTGTTTGCATAAAGATTCAATAGTTTCTATATTATGGTTAATTATGGCTTGCATGTTGTCAAAAGTAAAAAAAATATAGATTCTTTAATCAACTATTTATATTTAGTCGGCAAGCTTTAACCAACTTTATTAAGTCGCCAAGCCAAAAGCTAAGGGACTATAGATTGGGAAATGAAGGAGAGTTTGTAACTCGGTAAAAAAAACTAATTGTTTTAGAATCAAAACATCTCCCTAACCCCCTTCGCTTACGCAATAGCAGCATCCTTAATCCAGCCTCCCTTAATTCTTCCCTCTACTTCAGACGTCTTCTTTTCATTTCTTTCAAAATCAAGCTAAGTTCACGACCTGCTTGTCCTTTGGCACTTGTGTTTTCTTGGGCTCTTCTAAATAAATAGGGAAGTACTGATTTTACAGGACCGTATGGTAGATATTTGGCTACATTGTAGCCTGCATTTGCTAAGTTGTAGCTAAGGTTATCGCTCATGCCAAATAATTGAGAGAAATAAATACGGCTATCATTTTTATTTATGCCATTTTCATCCATTATTTTAACCAAAGCCACACAGCTTTCTTCGTTGTGAGTACCCGAACAAATAGCTATTCTATCAATATGTTTTACACAAAATTGTAATGCCTCGTTATAGTCTTCATCGCTAGCAGATTTATTAGGTTGTATAGGGTCGGCATAGTTAAACTGTTGGGCTCTTTCTCTTTCTTTTTCCATATAAGCGCCACGAACCAATTTAATTCCAAGGTAGTAGTTTTTATCAATAGCTCTTTGGTGCGATTGTTTCAAAAATGCCAGCCTATCGTGGCGGTAAAACTGAAGGGTGTTGAAAACAATTACTTCATTTTTGTTGTAGGTTTCCATCATTTCATCCACCATGTTGTCGATGGCATTTTGAATCCAAGTTTCTTCTGCATCAATAAACAAACGAACATTTTTATCGAAAGCGGTTTTACAAATTCTATTAACACGCTCTTTTACTCTTGCAAATTCATCTCCTTCTGCACTAGTAAGGGTTTTTCCCTCATTTACCTTGTTTAATAAATCAAGCCTTGCCAAACCTGTAACTTTAAAAACACTAAAAGGTACTTTAGGATTGTTTTGAGCATTGGCAATGGTTTTGATGGTTTCGTTGGTGGTGTGTTCAAAATCTGCTTCAGCTTCTTTACCTTCAACCGAGTAATCTAAAATGGTTCCAATGCCAAAAGAGTGAAGAGTATTTACAGTTTTAACACAGTCTTCGATACTTTCGCCACCGCAAAATTGTTTATATACAGTAGCTTTAATAATGCCTTTAATTGGCAAATAAATTGCAAAAGCAGCATTAACAAAGGCTGGTCCTATTTGCACTAGCCAGTTCAGCCCAAGTGCTTTAAACAGCATATACGAATTACGCAAATCTGCATCCGATTTAGCTTTAAATGCTATTTCGGTATTCGAAAAATCAAGAGAAGACTGTTTTGAATTATTCATTTCTTTAATGTTTTGTCAATGTTATAAATCTAAAAATAATATACCTTGCGAGTGCGAAAATAGTATTACTTATATAATATATAAATGAAGGAAATTTCTAGTAAGGATTTTAGTGTGTTTTTTGGGGATGATGTGTTTGAAGATATGGCTCAAAAAATCATTGAAAATGAGTATTCTAAGGTGTTTGTGTTGGTTGATGAAAACACAGAACATGATTGTTATCCTATTTTGAAAAACTACTTAGTTAATGTGATTGTTATCAGGATAGAAAGTGGGGAACAAAACAAAACACTAAAGACAGTAGAATATATTTGGAAACAGCTACAAGATAATTTTGCTGATAGAAAGGCATTGTTTATAAATCTGGGTGGTGGAGTAATAAGTGATTTAGGTGGGTTTTGTGCAGCTACTTACAAAAGAGGTATTGATTTTATAAATGTTCCAACTACCTTACTAGCAATGGTTGATGCGAGTATTGGTGGAAAACAAGGTTTCGATATTGATTCGCATAAAAATATGGTAGGCGTTTTTGCTCATCCTAAAAACATTTATATGTATCCAAAGTTTTTGGAAACATTGCCCTTAAACGAAAAGAAATGTGGGGTGGCAGAGCTAAGCAAACATGCGCTCATTAAAAACAAATCTCTTTGGGAGGAAATGCTTGGCAAGTCAATTCTGGACGATAAATCAATCAATGAATTAATTCAGAAATCCGCTAAAATTAAAATTAAAATAGTTAAAAAAGATCCATTGGAAAAGGGTTTGCGCAAAATATTAAACTTTGGTCATTCCATTGGTCATGCCATTGAAACTTGGAGTTTAAAAAATGACACCAATCCTTTGAAACATGGTGAAGCAGTGGCAATAGGAATGTTGTGCGAAGCCTATATTTCTCATAAATTATTAGGTTTAACTAACGAGGAACTTCATCAAATAGTGGCTTTTGTAGAAAAAAACTATACCTATTATGATAGCCAATGGGACGAAAAAGAGCTAATTGTTTTTATGCACAACGACAAGAAAAATTTGAATGGCAAGTTTAATTTAACATTACTTAAAAAAATAGGTAAAGCAAAAATTGATATGGATTGTAGCTCAGAATTAATTTCGGAATCATTATCTTTTTATCAAAACTTAAAACACAATTTCCCAACACAACATAGTGCGTGAAAAAAGTTAGAGTAAAAGCACCCAAACAGAGGATAGAATGCTGTATTGATTTACCTGCATCAAAAAGCATCTCAAACAGAGCATTGGTGTTGCAAGCATTTTACCCTAATTCTTCAATATCAAATCTCTCAACTGCAGATGATACTTTGCTAATGCAAGAAGCTTTGAAATGCAAGTCGGGTAATATTCGAATTAAAAACGCTGGAACTTGTATGCGTTTTTTGACAGCTTACTTTGCATCGCAAGAAGGTAAAAAAGTTAACTTGTTATGCGATGAACGTATGAAACTAAGGCCTATCAAAACCTTAGTAGATGCACTAAGACAATTGGGTGCAGATATTACTTATATCGAAAAAGAAGGGTTTCCTCCCTTGTCTATTCAAGGCAAGAAATTAATAGGAAAACCCATTCGACTTGATGCTAGCGAAAGCAGCCAATACATTACAGCTTTGATGTTGATTGCACCACAAATAGAGAATGGTTTAGAGATTATACTTGAAGGTGAAATTGCATCCAAAGACTATATAGATATGACAGCCAAATTGATGTGCGAATTTGGTTTGAATGTGTGTTTTGAAAATAATATAATTTCTATACCTAATCAATCAATCAGACAGATAGTCAACCAACAAATCTCCATTGAACCCGATTGGAGCAGTGCAGCTTTCTGGTATCAAATAGCTGCTTTAAGTCAAGATGCTTCTATTACATTAAACAAGCTTAGTATTGATACCATGCAAGGTGATAATATCATTGCCCAATTGCTTTCCGATATTGTTGAAACAAAAAGCTTAGTAAATGAAATCATAATTAGTTCAATATTCAATTGTCAACATTCAGCATTCAACATTCATTTGCAAAATCAGCCCGATTTAGTCCCAGCATTAGTGGTAACACTTGCGGCTTTGGGATTTGAAGCTAAATTAACAGGACTGCAAAACCTGAAAATAAAAGAAAGCAACCGATTGCAATCCCTTCACGATGAGTTGAACAAACTTGGGTTTAATATCAAAATGGATGAGGAAAATTTAGAAATACGAAATACGGAAAAGGCCAACCCTTCGACTCCGCTCAGGGTGACAGAACTCGTAACTCAATCATTCGATAAACAGCATATCAACACATCCGCACATCAATACATCAAAACCTACAACGACCACCGTATGGCTATGGCTTTTGCACCTTTGGCTTTGGTTTTTGGCGAAGTAATTATTGAAAATCCAGATGTAGTTGAAAAGTCTTATCCCCACTATTGGGACGATTTGAAAAAAGCAGGATTTGGTTTGGAGTTTTTTGAAGTGTAATCTTGTAGCTAATGAATTCATTTGGCGAAATTTTTAGAATTACAACCTTTGGCGAAAGTCATGGCGAAGCACTTGGAGTTGTTATTGATGGCTGCTTGCCCAATATTGACTTTAATTTTGATTTTGTTCAAAGCGAATTGAATAGACGAAAACCGGGCCAATCTAATATTAGTACCAGCCGAAATGAAGATGAAACTTTTGAGGTGTTGAGTGGCATTTTTAATGGAAAAACCACTGGAAGCCCCCTTACTCTTTTGGTAAGAAATATCAATCAAAAATCAGAAGACTACGATAAATTAAAAGATGTTTTTAGACCAGGACATGCCGATTATACCTATCAGCAAAAGTATGGAATTAGAGACCATAGGGGAGGAGGACGACAATCGGCAAGGGAAACGGTGGCTAGGGTATTGGCCGGTGCTGTTGCCAAAATGTATTTACAATCTATTGGCATTTCGATACACGCTTATGTAAGTCAGGTGTATAATATCAAGTTAGAAAAAGATTATACACAACTAGACCTTAAACAAATAGAAAGCAATGTGGTTCGTTGCCCTGACTCAGAAAAAGCAAAAGAAATGATTGCCTTAATAGAACAAACTAGAGCCGAAGGAGATTCACTTGGTGGAATTGTGAGTTGTGTTTGTAAAGGAATGCCGGTGGGTTTGGGTGAACCAGTTTTCGATAAACTACACGCACAATTGGGTAAAGCTATTTTGAGTATAAATGCTTGCAAAGGTTTTGAAATAGGCAGTGGCTTTGACGCTGTAACAATGAAAGGCAGTGAGCATAACGATGCTTTTGAGCTAACTGAATCAAAAGAAATTAACACCAAAACCAACCACAGTGGTGGCGTGTTAGGAGGTATTTCAAATGGTATGGATCTCTTTTTTAAGGCAGCTTTCAAACCTGTTTCAAGCATCCGAAAAGAACAACAAACTATTGACACAAACTACAACTCAATTGATGTTAATATTGATGGACGCCACGATCCATGTATTGTCCCTCGTGCTGTCCCTATTGTGGAGGCTATGGCAGCTTTGGTTTTGATTGACATGCTGCTAAGAAACAAGATGTACCGATAAATTACTCATTCGTATTATTTTAGTCATAAAACTTATTTTCAATCAGATGTTTCAATTAAATCAATTGGTTTTGCTTTATTTGAACAAAATTTTATGATGAAAAAATATTTTTTATTGACGCTTGCCTCAGCATTATTTCAGCTTCACTCAAATGCTCAAACCATTGTGCCGTGTGCTACTGATGAAATTCATCAGCAGATATTGCAGCAACACCCTGAGTTGAAAATGGAAGAGCAATTGATGAATGAAACTGCTCGTAGGTTTGTTCCTCAGTTGAACAAGGCAGTAACCATAAAATATATTCCCGTTGTTTTTCATATAATACATGGTTATGGTAACGAAAACATAAGCCAAGCTCAGGTTAATGACCAGATAAGAATTTTAAATGAAGACTATAGAAAAGTGGCAGGAACCAACGGAGGTGCTAGTACCGACCCATTGGCTGTAGATATGGAATATGAATTTCGCTTAGCTCAATTTGACCCAACTGGAAAGCCTTTTGATGGTGTAAATAGGATATACAATACTGCTCTAAGTATAAATGCTAATGACAATACTAAGGCAGCAATTGACTGGCCTAGTGATAAATACTTTAATGTTTGGGTGGTAAATACAATTTATAACAATACGGGTAGCCAAAATAGCATTGTGTTAGGTTACGCACAATTTCCTTCCGATAGAGCATCAAGACCAACTACAGATGGTGTGATATTGAGAGCCGACCAAGTTGGTACAGTAGGAATAGGGCAGCAATCTCAAGCTGGAAGAACATTGACACACGAAGCGGGTCATTGGGTAGGGTTATATCATCCTTTTCAAGGCGGATGCGGCACTACACCGAATTGTGCTGTTCAAGGTGACCAAGTTTGCGATACCCCACCAGTTGCTTCATCAGCTTCTGGTTGTCAAATAGGAAGAAATTCATGTAATACTGATAGCCCCGATTTGCCAGATTTAATAAAAAACTATATGGACTACTCTGACGGAAATTGTGATGACATGTTTACCAAAGGACAAAAAACCAGAGTGGATGGTATCATGCCTAGCACAAGAGCAAATATATACTCGGCTGCAAACCTTAGCAATATTGGCATTAATACAGATGGTACATATAAAACCATTCCTGCTTCAACGAAGAAAGCTCCTTTTAGTTTTGATTTTAATGTGAATTCATTAGATGGTACAGGTTGGTTTATCGAGTCGTTTAATATTAATCCTGACACAGCTTGGCAAATCAACCAATCTATTGGGCACAACGATAGCAAGTCTATGTATAGCCACAATTTCTTAACTCAAAAATTAAATACCCGCTCGTCTTTTTCAAGTGCTAGCTATGATATAAGTGGGCTAACAAATCCTAAACTTACATTTGCCATTGCTTATGCAAAACGCCTCAGTGCTAGTAATGATAAGTTGCTGTTGTATGTTTCTAATAACTATGGTAGAACTGAGACATTGCTACAGTCAATTATTGCTACTGATTTAGCATCGGTTGATTTAACAGCTTCAGAATTTGTGCCTGCCAATGCTAGTCAATGGAAAACCCTTAGTTATGACTTGACTCCTTATAAAAATTACACCAACTTAAGCGTAAGGTTTGAGTTTGTTAATATCAGAGGTAACAATATTTTTATTGATGATATTAGCGTTGCCCAAGCCACAGGCTCTGAAGAACTGTTAAAACAAACTTTAGGGTTTAGTTTTTTTCCTAACCCAGTTAACCAAACAGCGAGTATCAATTTTAATTTAACCAATAGTGAGAAAGTAACAATCAATTTGTTTGACATATCGGGAAGATTGGTGAAAATGCTTGCTGATAAAGAGATGCCTTCAGGATCAAACACACTTGCTTTCGACAAAGCCGATTTAAACAAAGGGGTTTACTTTATGAAAGTTGAAACCTCAAAAGGAACTTTCGGCCACAAGGTGCTGATTGATTAAATTCTCAAAACCTATTTCTTGAAAACAAATAACTTTAAGCAAAGTGTGATAGACACCTGCAAACTTTTGCTGCAACAGCGTGCCTATACTGCAGAGCAAGCCATGAATGCGGCTCAGGAGGCGGCAAATGGTGAAGACAAAAGTAGCGCAGGTGACAAATACGAAACCAGCCGTGCCATGGGTCAACTAGACCGCAACATGAATGCTAAGCAATTGGCAGAGGTGCAAAAAGAGCTTGCCGAATTAGAGCGTTTGGAGAAAAATCCACCCAAATCTGATATGGTTTATGCAGGTTCGCTAATCAAAACAAGCATGGGCTATTTGTATATTGCAGTGGGTTTAGGAAAGCAACAAATAGAAAACCAAAATGTGGTATTACTATCCAAAAACTCGCCTTTAGCACTGGCCCTTTTGGGTAAAAAACCACAGGAACAAATAAGCTTTAATGGGAATAAGATTGGTATTGAGGAAATACTCTAATGACTCTGGACTTTTTGAAGAAAGGGTTTGTGTTTTATTTCTGAATGCACATTGACAATTCCAGGTTAATAGTCTTATGATTTTTATTTCGTGTTCTATATTAGTTCAATACTTACACCAATATGGTCACTTAATATCTTGTCCGAATTCCATATTTCTATTTTCGGTTGCTTGATTCCAACAAATGTTTTTGACAAAACGATATG
>CAIVPY010000312.1 GCA_903907885.1 uncultured Bacteroidota bacterium | reverse complement strand
TGGTGAGGAACTAGTTCTGCCAAGCCTCCCACATCAGTTACCAGCATTGGTTTATCATAAAAATAGGCTATTTGTGTAACACCACTTTGTGTTGCATTTAAATAAGTTTGAACTACCATATCAGCAGCACTAAAATATTGATTAACTTTATTATTAGGAATAAAATCTGTAGCTAACACAAGTCTATTTTCTAAACCCAATTGAACAATTAATTCATCATAAGGTTTATGATCTTCATAAAATTCCCCTGCAACTATTAACTTAATGGGCAATGCTTTAAGTCTTTTATCTGCAAAACTTTCTAATAGCAATTGCAACCCTTTATATTTTCGGATAAAGCCAAAAAACAAAAGATAGTTAGTGTTTTCATCTAAGCCAAGTGCTTTTTTAGCATTCGATTTCGACAGCTGCTCTCCAAACATATCATACATTGGATGTGCCACATAAGTTCGGGGTTTATTAGGCTGCCTTTGCATCACCTGTTCAAAAACAGCTCGACTCATGCTTAAAAAACCATCACAAGTTTGTAGAAAGTAATTAGTAAAAGCTGAATCGAAAAATTTATTTTCGTGAGGGATAATATTATCAGTTATTGCTATAATTTTAGCAGAACTTTTCTTTTTTATAATACGGGCAATTGTGCCAAAAGATGGAGCCATAAAACTCATCCAATACCTAAAGATTACTACATCATATTGTTTCTTAGCCATTGAATTCCCTACTTTTAACCAATTAAAAGGGTTGATAGAATTTATGCTTGATATTATTTCAATGTCAGTTGGTTTTGGGTCTGAAGAGAATTGAGTTTTACCAGGAAAAAGTATAGAGGGGTATTGCAAACTAAAACTTAGTATCTGACAAGAATGACCCTGTGAAACAAATTCACGGCAAAGTCTTTCATTATAAGTAGCTAGACCTCCACGCAAAGGCCAAGCTGGACCAACAATTAAAATCTTTTTTTTACTCATCAATACCTAAGCGTTTTGTGATGCTATACACATTTCTTTCAGAAGCGTTGCGACTAATCATTTCCCCAATAAAACCAGCTAAAAATAGCTGTACCCCTATAACTGATAATATTAATGCAATATAAAATAAAGGTTGGTCAGTAATATTTCTTGGGAGTTTGTCGCCTACTGCTACATGAAATAGTTTATCTCCTACGATATAAGAGGTAATAATAAAACCAATCATAAAGGTAAGGGTGCCCAATACGCCAAAAAAGTGCATAGGACGCTTGCCAAACCTTGATACAAAAAAAATGGTAAGTAAATCAAGGAAACCATTAATAAATCGCTCTAATCCAAACTTAGTCGTTCCATATTTACGAGCACGGTGTTGTACTTCTTTTTCGGTTATTTTATAAAAACCTCCCCATTTTGCTAGCACAGGAATGTATCTATGCATCTCATTATAAATCTCAATTGATTTAACAACTTCCTGTTTATATGCTTTTAAACCACAATTAAAATCATTTAACTTTATTCCTGAAATTGCCCTTGTGGCAGCATTAAAAAATTTAGTAGGAATGGTTTTTGATAATGGGTCAAATCTTTTCTTTTTCCAACCACTCACCAAATCATAATCTCCCTCAACAATCATATTGTATAAAGCTGGTATTTCATCAGGACTATCTTGCATATCTGCATCCATGGTAACAACAACATTGCCTAAGCAGGCATGAAAAGCTACATTTAACGCAGCCGATTTTCCATAATTTCGCCTAAACTTAATACCCTTAATACAAGGATTTTCCAATCGAAGCTTTTCAACCACTTTCCATGAAGCGTCAGTGCTTCCATCGTCAATCATCAGTATCTCGTAGCTGAAATTGTTTTCATTCATCACACGTTCAATCCAAGCCAACAATTCGGGCAATGATTCTTCTTCGTTTAAAAAAGGTATTACAATGGATATTTGAGGGTTCATTAAAATAATTTTGGGGCAAATTATGAATTTAATGAATTATATTCTGCATTAGGGTCGTTTTTGCGAACAAAAATTGCAATAATTAAACTTAGGATAAAACCCCAAACAAATCCACCAATAAAAGCCATTGGAACTGAAAATGCTGGTGATTTCATTTTTCGCATCATACTTAGCGACATTTCAATTTCCTCTTCACTGCTATTTTTTAAAATCAATTGCTCTTTCACTTCTTTCATCACCCGATCAATTCCTTCAGGGTCAACAAAAGTCATATGAATATAGGCATATACTGAAAGCACCAATGCTGATAATAGCACCATAATTGAACCAAAACCTAAAGCCGAACTATATGATATATAACCGCCCAGTTCATCATCTCTTCTGGCTTTCATACCTAAGTATATTACAGTTACTCCGATAGTTAATTTTAAAATTCCGTTAAGCCAATTTAAGCTTGGATTTAAGTTCAAAATAAAAAAAACAATATCAATAATAATTGATGCTAAAGAGTAATAAAGGCCAAATCTCATGGCTAGTTGATAAGGTGAATTTTTTGTTTCCATTTTTCAAATATTATAGATTTCAAATAAATCGAACTTAATTGGATTAAAAAAGTATTATGTAAATCGTTTTTGTCCATTTTTCAAATATTATAGATTTCAAATAAATCGAACTTAATTGGATTAAAAAAGTATTATGTAAATCGTTTTTGTCC
>CAIVPY010000311.1 GCA_903907885.1 uncultured Bacteroidota bacterium | reverse complement strand
ATGATAATGGACAAGAGGTTTTTCATGCAGATAGTATTTTCATAACAGAAGTGTCTTGGGTAGGAAAAGGAAATTTTACAGCGCACATATCCCAAAATATGGCGGAAGAAAACAGCTATGATTTTAATATACCTACCTTAAATATCATACACAACGCTGAAACTGGCGAAGACAAGATAACTATACAAAACAATAAATACGGAATAATGGACGAAAATAAAGAAAAACCAGACGAAGTCCAAAATAGCGACACTGGCGGTACAGAAAAACCAACAGAAGCTAAAACGGAAGTAGAGGTTGAAGCAAAAGGCGAAGAGCCGAGTGTTCCTCCTGCGAAAGAACAAAGCGCACCAAGTGCGCCAGTTGTTCCTCAGATTGCGCCAACTATTGGTACTCCAAACCTTACACCAGAAGAAATGGGTATGGTACAGTTGCTTAAAAAAAGTGGAATAGAAATATCAGATGTTGCTATTATGTCTGAAATTGCAAAAGGCGGAAAAGCGCATATTCTTAGCGCATTACAGCTTTTGTTTAAGACGACTGGAATGGCAACGCCAGAAAACATTTTAAGCCTTGTAAACCAGCTTTTTTCAGACGGAATGCCAGCAGTTGGTGCAGGTGCAACGGCACAAGAAGAAACGCCCACAGGCGAAGTAGAAAACTCAGAAGAGCAAACAAAACAAGTAATTATACAAGAACAAACAGATAACGAAATGGATAAAATACCAGAAACTACATCGGGAACTGCAACTGGCAAAGTAGAAAACAATGCTATTGCAGGTGCTGGGATTAAAGTTTTGGACAGAAAACTTACCCCAGAAGATGTTGCAAAGATTGCAACAAGCAAAGAGGACAGAAACTCATCGGAAACAATGCAGAAGCTATTATATGAAAGCGGAATGCACGACAAGATGAATAAAATCACTCAGAAATATGGATTAACACCAGAACAGGCTATAAGGAAAACAGGCACAGAACTTGAAGAATATAATTTTTCAGAAAGAGATTTGTCGGAGTTTACAAACGCATTAGGTGCTAGGCTTATAAGTACAATAAAAGACAATGTAAAAAAAGATTCAAAAGCTAGAAATTTTATTCAGAACAGTGCCATTGGAAACATAGGTGCAGGATTAAATGACCCTTTTGTAGATTTGAAAAGCATAAATGGAGAAGTTCCTATTGGAGATTTTAAAGAAGCATTGCAAATACAAACAAAGGTAATTGACGATTATGTGCAGTCTGCATATTTAGAACCAATAGCTTTCAGTAGCTTTGCTTATCCAGACCAAAATCAAATCACCGAAACAAATCAAGCGTGGTGGCACAAACATTTAAAACAAAGCGCAACTGGATATACACGAAGAGAAGTGTATAGAATGGCAATAACAAGGGCTATGCGACTTGGTGCTAACCAAACTCCAACGGCAAACCTAACAGAGGCAACTTTCTCCCAAGCATTTACCACATCAAAATTAGGCTGGGCTGTGAATTTCCAAAAAGAATTTATGGCTAATGATGTGTTTGGAATTATGGCAGATACGTTAGGCAGATTGGAACACGCTTTTAAACTTGTAGAGGAAAACGAATTTAGAGCAATTATATCTTCTGATGGGCTGAAATACGGCTCTGCAATAGCGGACAACAAAACGAGTGATGATTTGATGCCGTTTTTGAAAGAAGCCGATGCGTTGCCAGAAGCGTTTAGATTTACGACTTACTTACAAGACCCTACAAATAAGTATGTAAATAGACCTACTTTTTTAAGACAAGAACATTTAACGCCAGGCAATCCGTTGTACATACAAAAGTATGCCGAGCAAAAAGAAGTAGCAAACTGGATTGTTGATGCAAATATAAATTTCTCAACAGACCCTCAAAATTCTGCTAAGAAATTATTAGAAATTTTGAACAAATTCTACGTAAGTAGAAAGTATCCATTTGTTGGGGAATATTTTAGAGACCAGCCTTTGCACGGCTTCGTTCCGTTTGGGCAAAGAATAAAATTATTTATTCCTTATCAAGGCTATACGGCTCTAACTACCTTGACAAACGAATTGGTTGGCGCAAATATTGATTTAGCCTCTAAAATGCTGTTTGCAAATAGTTCTGCGGTAGCGACAGTGGAGCAGGCAAAAATACTGCATCACTTAACTTCGCATTTAGACATTATGCCTTTTGACCCGCATAATTGGCACCAGCAATATGATGGATTACACGAAAATAATTTGTTCTTGTATATCCCGTCTGTTGATTTTAGGGTTCATAATTTCAATTTGCCTACTTTTATAAACACTACGTCTGGCATAAATTTAGATTACGACACTAAACATATTGACCAAACAGGCGGAGAAAGTAATTATTTTTATAAGTACAAAGGGTCTCACATTGTAAACCCTAATGGATTTGTTAAAATCACAACTGGGCAGAAATTTTATGAAGCCATGTACCCTAAAAAACCATAACTAAAACTAAACTTTAAATCTAAGAAAAATGAGAATAAAACAAAAACTTCTTTTTGGAGGCATAAACGACAGGGACACGGCTACTCAATATCCGTTGGTAGATTATGTGGGAGCTAAAATATATCACTTTGCTGGTATGGTACTTCCTTTATATCCAAGTGCCTCAATTACAGACAATGCTATTTGTGTGTTATCTTCTAATTGGGGGCAAAATGGAGGTTTAGATGCTGACGGGAATTACGTATTAAAAGCATCTTGCCCAGCAACAGTCTATACAAGGCAAAGATATGTAGGATTTGTTATCCCTGCGGGTAAAAATTTTTCTACAAACGACCCAGTATATCTTAAATTGGAAAAACAAACCGCTACAAATGGGGAAGTTTTATCTTTTGAAATTGATAGCGAGTTAAATCAAGTTATCTATACGCAAGCGGAATACGAATTGGACGATAAAAACCTAGTTCGTATCGGACGAGTGAATGGATTTGATACATTGCTTTTAAAAGTAGATGTAGAGTGTGGTGCTAAAAATTTAACATACCAACCTTAGAATAAACTTTAAAATGACTTGGAAACTCCAAAAAGCATTCAACAAAACATTAAATAACTCTTTAAACAAGTATTATGGAATTGTTTCTACGTTTGTTTTTCGTGGAGTTTCTACTTCATTTAAGGTTTTGACCGAGATGGACATGTTTGATGAAAAGATTGACCAGAACGGAGTTGTTACAGAAGAACAATACAGAAAAGTAGAAGTGCTTTGCTCTAACCAAGCAGGCGTTTATGAAATTTTAAAACCTCTTTTGTTGGCTGGCGAAAAAAACAGGACAAACAGCTTGGGGACTTTGGCAAAGCAAAAAAATGAATATGCTTTTTTGTATGTGCCAAATGCTGATGGTATTTCTTTAATTAAATACAGGATTTTTTCTGCAAAAGAAACGGACACGTCCACAAGAAAAGTGCTTTTATTGTGTACACTTGTAGAAAAAGCACCTATTGACAGAACCGAGTAAATATGTTAAACGTTTCCGAGTACCTAGACCACCAAAATTCATTTTTCAAAAGTGAAATTCTATTGTTATTGCAAAAAATACGTTCTCAATATCAATTAGAATACGAGTGTTTAGACGGGCGAAATGACGCTACACAAGATAGAAATACGGACGTAAATTACTTCGTAGATATTTTAGATAGCAACATAAAAACTTATTCGCAGGAAAGAATGTGTTATCAAATCAATATAGTTATCGCATCGCCTTATGATGACGAAAACCAAACAGATTATGATACGCACGAAAGACCAGACAATAATTCTCCTGTAAAAACCATATTTAATGCCATCTACCAAACGCTGAATATGTATTTGAAGTCGCCAGTAGATACAAACATAATCCCGTATTCTTATACAATTAACAACACTACAAAGCAAAGTTTTCCTTTTGACTGGTTTAGATATATCAACGAAAATCCAGTTTTAAAAGACTATCTAAACATGACAAATAGAGACTTTGATAGTTTCATTAGCTTTCCTGTTGTTTACACTAACCTTAAAACATATTTAGAGGATTACACTTATAGAATAGTATTTGAGTTTGACCCTGTAACAGTGCATCCATATACTTTTGTAAGCCCTCAAATAAACTTAATAAAGGAACTAACAGGATACCCAAATAATGAAGTAATGAATAATAAATTTATGACCTTTAACGAAGAAACAATAAAAAATATAGGAGCATGGCAAACATAGTACAAGCGGTTGTTTTGTCAGAAAAATTACTGACCGCCCAAAATATAACAGAGAAAAACCCACAAGGTGTTGCGGTGCTTGGAACTTGTAACTATGGAACTGTTGGAGATGTATTTCGTATAAGTAGCCTGGACGATGCAAAATCAAAAGGCATCACAAATAACCCTGCTTATAGCATAAATATGTTTTTGCATAACCATTTCGCAATAAGCAATGCAGAGGTAGTGTGTATGAATATCATTGACCCTACGGACGCTGATTTTTATACGCAAGATGAGCAGATATGTGCGGTAAGCAATAAATATGTAAAGGCTACGGACTTTACATTTTATCCAATAAAAAGAGAAGGAGGTGTTTTTACTGTACAAGATGCGAGCGACAACACAGATATAACTGCGGATACTATTTTTAAAATGCGTGGCACGGAGACTATTTTTGTCAGAGACTCTGCTGTAAATTCTGTAAAAATAACATGTGATAGGGTGGATATTGCCAGTGCAAAAACTAGCCTTATGGACTTAGAGGCAAAAATTATAGACAATAACGCTATTAAACTTTGCTCTCTTATCTTAGCACTTGACTTTACAGGCGATGTGCAAATCCTAACCATGATGAATAGAATTTGTGCAGATGTAAGACTTGTAACAGCTGTAAGTGATGATTTAAACAACGCTGTTACAGCAGAAGCTATAATGGACGAGTTGGAAAATGAATTGCAAACAACTATCTACGGACAAACTGTTGCGTTAGCTAACCAAACAGGGAAAGCTGTGCAAATAGGTATAGCGACAAGCGCAAAAGCAACAGTTTATTCTAATGTTGAGGGATACACTCCGATTATTGAGGGCGCATGGCTTTTTGTTTCTGCGCATAGTTCCACTGTAAACGTGCAAGACATAAAAAGTTATGTTAATTTTTCAAACATAGTAAGCGTTGGAGAAGAAATTCCATACAAGTCAATCTACTATGAAAGTGGAAACACAAATCCTAAATTAGCAAATAAACTAGCCGAAAAAGGCGTAAACAGCTTATGTTTCCATGAGGGTAAGTATTGTTTTATTTCTAGTTTTAACGCAAGTGTAAAAGAAAATAAACAAGTTTCTTGTTTCTACCAAAACAGTATTGTAACAAACCTAGTAATGTATTACACAGGGCAATTATTATCTAAATACATTGACCAGCCAATACTTGATGGGACAATAGAAGACTTAGAATTTAGTGTAGAAAACGCCTTAAAAGATAAATTGTCTGGCTTAGTGGCGATGCAAAACAATACTGCGGATATTACTTTTAATATAAATCAAACAAAGTATCAGCAAAACATAAATGCAGGAAATCCGTCTTTTGTGCCTTTTGATGCTAGTTATGCGCCTATACCTAGAATATCGTCCATAGAAGCAACGATTACTCAAAGCCCTGTCAAATTAAACAATTATCTAAACAATCAAATAGCGGTATAGTATGTCTTTTCTGAAAATAAACGCAATAAAACTTAATATTTGGGCTAACCAAAAGAAAGCAAATGGGATATTTGAAAAACTTCCTGTTATGGAGTTCTCGTCCCATACATTGGAAGCAGGAAGTATGGCAATGCCTATGATTTCCAATAAAAGCATAGACATATCAACATACGGGCATGACGTGAGGATAGTTTCGGGCGTAAGAGGAATTTTAACGCAGGATTTTGAGTTAATAGTTCCAAAGACGGAGTACCTTGAAATATTATACCGAGCGTCTAGTGCCGCAGAAAGTCAAACAAGTATTAAGTTTACCGCATCTTTTGTGGACGGGTCAAAACAATCTTCTACTACGGTATTCGCTTTTGGCAATTTTATGCCAATGCAAGCCAAAGCAATTCAACAAACAGACCTTGTTCGGTTTTCATTTCAATATGTTTACACAGATGCTCGGTTTAGTATTGGAGGTAAAAAGATAATGGAATTTACCGAAACCTCTGGATTGGTAACATTCTAACAATATCCCTCTCAAACGAGAGGGTTTATTTTGTAATTTACTTCTTCTCGCATCAGAACAGCCTCTATTCTGCTTAAAACGCTTTTCGTATCAACGTCTATATTGTAATCAACGGTAACATATTTTGATCGAATAGCGACCTTTAAATTTATTCTTAGCCAATCTTTGTCTATTTTTTTATCTGCAAAAGTAATAGACACTGTCTTCATGTCTATTAAAACAACAGAATATCTTTCAAGTCTAAAACTAGAATCAAAATCTTCCAGCATGCGTTGTTTGAGATAATACGCTAAACTATGCTTTTTCATTACTCGCTTGTTCTAGGCAAAATTTAGCGTTTATTCTATAAAATTCTTTAATTGTCTCTCCTTTAATTAGTTTTGATATTGTTTT
>CAIVPY010000310.1 GCA_903907885.1 uncultured Bacteroidota bacterium | reverse complement strand
GTAACTCCCTCCAACTTAAATATACTACTCATTCCGTATAAATTAATTTTCTATTTCATATAATGTATGGATAGTTTTACCTGAAACATTCATTACCATTTTCTTGATAGAATCTCTCAATTCGGCAATGTTTATTTTCTTTTCTGCTGAAAGGAAAATAACAGGTGTATTCTCTTTAGCCATCCATGTTTTTTTCAATCTATCGATATAAGGTTCATCGTTTCCAAACTCATCAAAATCAATTTCCAAGGGCTCTTTCAATGCATCAATTTTGTTGAAAATAATAAGGGTTGGTTTTTCTCCCACTTTTATTTCTTGAAGGGTTTTATTTACCACCAAAATTTGTTCTTCAAAGTTTGGATGACTCACATCCACCACATGAAGCAGCACATCTGCTTCACGAATTTCATCTAAAGTTGATTTAAAACACTCCACCAATTGATGCGGTAGTTTTCTGATAAAACCGACTGTATCACTTAGCAGAAAAGGGATGTTATCAAACACCACTTTTCTAACCGTTGAGTCCAATGTAGCAAACAGCTTATCTTCGGCAAACACATTCGATTTGCTCAATAAATTCATGATGGTCGATTTGCCCACATTGGTATATCCTACCAAGGCAACACGCACCTTTTCATCTCTGTTTTTCCTGCGGGTTTCTGCTTGTTTGTCCACCACATCTAAGCGATCTTTCAACTTGGTGATGATGCCACGTAATGCCCTCCTATCTGTTTCAATTTCAGATTCACCCGGACCTCTTGTACCAATACCACCTGCATGTTTTGTTAAGTGTCCCCACATACGTGTTAAACGGGGTAATAAGTATTGTGCTTGCGCTAATTCAACTTGAAATTTTGATTGGGCAGAGCGAGCTCTGCTAGCAAAAATATCTAATATCAAATTGCTTCGGTCGAGGATTTTGCATTTGATATTGTGTTCAAGGTTGCGGATTTGAGAAGGCGATAATTCATCATCAAAAATTACCATATCAATTTCATGGGCTTGCACATATTCCACCACTTCTTCCAATTTGCCTTCACCAATAAAAGTGCGTGGGTTTGGATATGGCAGTCTTTGCATGAATTTTTTAGCCACCACTGCACCCGCAGTATGGGCCAAAAAAGCTAATTCGTCTAAGTATTCTTCGGCTTGTTCTATTTTCTGTCCTTGCAGATTAACACCCACCAATACGGCTTTCTCTTGTTTCTTCTGGGTATCGTATAATTTGGGCATCCTTTGGTTCTAAATCTATTGTATTTTATGTTCACAATAATATGAATAAATAAGCGAACACAAAATGGGTAATATCATGGAGTTTATACACCTGAAGGCATTCAGGAATGGAGGGCTATTGTTCTATGATGAATGTGATAGATACACGGATTGCAAATCCCGAACAGCTGGACAGCTGGCAGCTGGTTCGTTCTCGACTCCGCTCGAACTGACAGGTTTCGGCTTGTAAAACTGTTTACAAATAATCATATAACAAAAAAGCCAATCATCGCTGATTGGCTTTTCAAGTTATACTAAATTCATTTTTATTCTTTTGCCTATTTCTTCAATATCGGCTCTGAATTTTTTGTCTGTTTCAATTAAATCATTTACCGTTTGGCAAGCATGAATAACTGTTGAGTGATCTCGGCCACCAAAGTGCATTCCAATGGTTTTAAGCGATGATTTTGTTAAATCCTTAGCATAAAACATACTGATTTGACGGGCTTGTACAATCTCACGCTTACGTGTTTTAGATTTTACATGCTCCACTGGAATTTGGAAATAATCGCAAACCAGTTTTTGTATAAACTCAATTGAAATTTCGCGTGAGCTGTTTTTAACAAAGTTTTTAAGGATTTGCTTAGCCAAATCAATGGTAACCTCTTTGCGGTTAAGCGAAGCTTGCGCCAATAAACTTACCAAAGCACCTTGCAATTCGCGCACATTCGTATTAATGTTATGTGCTACGTATTCTACCACATCTTTATGAAGGTTGATACCATCATTGTACATCATGTGCTCAAGTATGGCTTGGCGAGTTTCAAAATCAGGTACTTGAATATCTGCTGAAAGACCCCATTTGAAGCGACTTAACAAGCGCTCATCCATGCCTTTTAGGTCTTTAGGCGCTCTATCGCTAGTTAATATAAGTTGCTTGCCTTGTTGGTGAAGGTGATTGAAAATGGTAAAGAAAATTTCTTGCGTTTTTTGTTTGTTTTCTAAAAACTGAACATCATCCACTATCAACACATCTACTTGTTGGTAGAAGTTTAAGAAATCTTGGTTTGAGTTATTTTTAACCGAATCAACAAATTGGTTGGTAAACTTTTCGATTGGCACATACAACACAATTTTGTTTTTGCTGTTTTGCTTAATCATGTTACCAATGGCTTGCACCAAATGGGTTTTACCCATTCCCGTTTCGCTAAATATCATTAAAGGATTAAATGAAGTTCCACCTGGCTTAGCCGCTACTGATAAACCTGCAGCACGAGCCAATCTGTTACAATCGCCTTCAATGTAATTGTCAAAAGTAAGGTTTGCGTTAAGATTTGAATCAATGTTTACCTTTTTTAAACCTGGAATAATAAATGGGTTTTTGATACCTGGGTTTAGATTTAAAGGCACACCAATATTTTGGCTATCCGATTTAGCATTGTTGCTACCCGGTAGGTTCATTATATAAGGTGCTGAGTTGGAAGTAGCGTTTTCTACTATAATATTATACTCTAAACGAGAACCCGCTCCCAATTCTTGTTTTAAAGCTCTTTTCAACAAAGTAACATAGTGTTCTTCTAACCATTCATAAAAGAATTGACTAGGAACTTGTATGGTTAATA
The DNA here is from genome assembly GCA_903907885.1 of uncultured Bacteroidota bacterium. GTDB lineage: Bacteria > Bacteroidota > Bacteroidia > UKL13-3 > UKL13-3 > RGVD01. The sequence continues at coordinate 11,571 of CAIVPY010000310.1, read as the reverse complement.
CTTTGTTGTCTAATTTGATTGATTTGATGGGTTCAAACCATGTTTTAAAACTTTGAGGCGGAACATTGTCTTGTATTATCTTAATAATGTTGTTCCAAACTCCTTCACATGTCTTTTCGCTCATAACTTTTTTTATTACCTTTTCGAGTGTAAATGTGAATAAAAAAGTTTACATTAAAAAATCTTTTCAACGTATTTTATTTTTTCAAAATAGAATAAAAAAATTACATACTGATTTTAACCATTTTAGAAAATTCATTTTAAAAAAATTTTTCAGAATGGAATAAAAAATAGATAAATGTTGATAAGATTCGTTTTAACTAATCAAGCTAAACACCACTAGAATAAGGGACTTCGGCTTACTATTTAATGATAGTTAACATTTTATCAAGCAAAAGAACATATATTAATAGCTTGGTGCTTTTGCAATGTGAGTTGATTGTTAACAGTGTTAAATATGAAATCTATTTTTCCTAATTTTAGTCCTGCCCAGCCTACTTGGTTCACTATTACATTTTTGTTGTCCACATTTTTGTAAATGATGGGTTCTGGTAAAAAGGTATGTGTATGACCCCCCAAAATCAAATCAATGTTTTTGCTCTGCTTGGCGAAGGTTTCATCACTTACCTTATCTCCTAGGTATTTATTACCTAAATGTGAAAGACAAATAACCAAATCACATTTCTTCTTAACTTTTAAATAAGCGGCTGTTCTGTTTGCATTTCCAATTGGATTATTATATGCTATTTTACCATATAATTTCTCAGGCACCAAGCCATTCAATTCAATGCCAACACCCAAAACACCTATCCTTATTGGGCCTTTGTGGTAAATTTTATAAGGTTGAATTTTTCCTTCTAGCTCTGTATCATTAAAAGAATAGTTACAATTCACAAAATCAAAACCTGCCAAAGGCATTTGTTTTACCAAACCTGCAATGCCATTGTCAAAATCATGGTTTCCAAGTGTTACACAATCGTAGCCCATTTCTGTCATCAGTTTATACTCTAGCTCACCACCATAAAAATTGAAATAGGGAGTGCCTTGAAAAATATCTCCTGCATCTAGCAATAATATATGCTCCTCTTCTTGCCTAATCTTCTTAATCAGGGCTGCGCGGTATTCAGCACCACCCATACCAGCATTGGTTTTATCGTTTTTGTCAAAAGGCTCAATGCGACTGTGCCAATCATTGGTGTGAAGGATACTTATTTTAGTGCTTTTGTTAGCTGCAAACGAATAGAATGGCGTACCTGTAAGCACAACACCGCCCAATAATATACCCGATTGTTTGATAAAGTCTTTTCTACTGCTCATCTTCTTTTATTTAATTATTTCCATTCTGCCATCTACACCGGCTTTTAATGCTTCATTTCTTTTGCCATTAATTCTCAGATGTTCTATCATGGCATCACGCACAAATACATTTATTTTGTGGCGATTTAGGGCATTCTTCATAGGTTCGGTTTTATCGCCACCCGCTGCCACGTAGTCATTGGTAAGAATCAAATAATTTCTGTTTTCGTCAAATGATTGTTGGTTAATGAATATATCAGAGGCTTGGTTATTTTGAATCTTCATCCTAAGTTCTTTAGAACATGGTGTTCCGCCATTTTGGGCCAGCAAGTCAAACAACTTTTTACAAGATTTTCCGTCCAACTCCACCACTTCAAGGTAATTGTCAAAAGGTGCTAATTCGTATATTTTTCCTACAGTAATATTTCCTTTTGAAAGGCTGCCAATGCGAATGCCGCCATGGTTAAATAGGCAGAAATCTATTTTCTTTTCCACCTTGTCTTTGGCATATATCATCAATTCATCGCAAAGCATATTGCCTAATGAACCTTCAGGTAATTGTTTGCTGAGGTCTTGTTCATTAAAGCATAGCACCTCTCCCATCAAGCTATCTAACTTTATCTTATAGGTTTGAATAAGGGCATGTGTTTTTTCATCACTTATTTTTAAGGAATCTTTATTTATGCGAATACCACCTAGCTCGGCTTTGCTATAGGGTTTTGGTGTATGACATTGCGTGAATGCAAATAAAAGAAGTAAAGGAATGAGTTTTTTCACCATTGCAAAGTATGAAATTTAGGTTAAATTTTTAAGTGTCTATATTAAATAAGCTAATAACGATTATTTCATTTCTTACCAATAAATCAAATATGTATACCGTTAATTACCTATTATGTTCTTTAAAACACTTGAAAAATTTCAACAAATTGAAAACCTAAAATCCTACACAATCACTCATAATTACTTCTTGATATTCATAATATAAATAGCTACAAAATCATTCCATCTTTGATGGTAAGCTTTCTATCGCTACGATTTGCTAAGGTATCGTTATGGGTAACGATAACAAATGTTTGATTAAATTTCTCACGCAAATCGAAAAACAAATGATGCAGCGCTTCGGCCGATGATGAGTCTAAATTACCTGAAGGCTCATCGGCCAAAACGACACTTGGGTTGTTTATTAATGCCCTTGCCACTGCCACCCTTTGTTGTTCTCCCCCACTCAGCTCAGATGGTTTGTGTTTTAACCTATCGCTCAAACCCAAAAATGTAAGTAAGTCCTTAGCTTTTTTCGTAGCATCTGTTTTATTTTGTCCTGCAATCCAAGCGGGCATACACACATTTTCTACAGCAGTAAATTCGGGTAATAATTGATGAAACTGAAATACAAAACCAATGTTTTTATTTCTAAAAGCAGATAGTTTTGTAGAAGATAATTTGGTGACATTGGTATTATTTATTAGCAATTCACCCGCATCAGGATTATCTAAAGTGCCCATTATTTGAAGCAAAGTAGTTTTGCCAGCCCCACTTGCTCCTACTATTGATACGATTTCGCCCTTATTAATAGTAAAAGAAATATCCTTTAGGATAGGCAAACTTCCATACGATTTTTTGATATTTTTAAGTTCAATCATTTTCAAATATTCAATGGTAATATTAATGATGATAATTTATTCAAAAAAATAAAGTTTTAGAATAAAACATATGGTCATAAAAAGTTGTAAAATTATATGATTATACAAAACTATACACCCTACTTGTTAATATGTTAAGTGGGCAAGAAAAAACTATACTTAATATTGTTACATAAAAACCAATTATGAACGAATATTACTCTAACAATGTAAAATATGCGATAGCTTTCGTACCCGAAGATCCGGTGTATAGTAAAGTTACTCAATTGAAAGAATATGTGCGCTCAAATTACAAATGTAATAGCCTTTCTTTACCCCAAATTACACTCATAAAACCATTTGATTGGGAAGAAAACAAAGAATACATTTTAGTAGATAGTATTAAAAAATTTGTTTCTACTCAATTCCCTGTAGACATTGATTTAACTGGATTTGGCATTAATAAAGACGAAGAGGTTTTTATTAAAATAGAGAATGAAGACCCTATAAAAAAAATGCAATGGAGCTTGAAAAATCATTTTGATACAAGCATTAAAGTAGAATACTCAGATGCTGATAACTATAACCCTTATGTGTGTTTTGGATGTTCAAACACATCAAAAGTGGCATTAAAAAAAGCATGGGAGGAATTTAGAAATAAATATTTTGAAGCAAGTTTTATAGGGAGTAAAATATCTTTAATAAAAACAACATTATCGGGAAACGAAATTGCAGCTCAGTTTGAACTAGAATAAAAATATTAACTAAGACATTCTAGTCATAAGTTCTTGGGCTGTATGTTTCAATATAAGCTTTGCTTCATTAATGGTATTCACAACTTCAAGGCTAGCAAATGCAAGGTTCATGTATTTGTTTTTCATGTTTTCAGCAAACTCTTTTACTTGATACTTTTTATATAAATGTAGCATTCCGTTTATCTTTTTATCAATATCTGATTCAAATAATAAATTTTCAGTTACAAACTTTTTGTCATCTTTGTTACAAGCTTCTAACAACTCTATAAGCAATAAAGTTTTTTTGTTTGAAACAATGTCACCACCAATTTTCTTTCCCACTTTATCACCCTCTCCAAAACTATCTAAGATGTCATCCTGAATTTGAAAAGCAATACCCATATTTTTTCCAAAATCATAAAGATATTGTGCATCCTCATCAGATGCCCCTCCAATTTTAGCACCTATTTGAAGAGAGGCCGCAAGCAAAACAGATGTTTTTAAACCAATCATGTTTATATACTCATCATGCGAAACATCATTGCGAGTTTCAAAATTCATATCTATTTGTTGTCCTTCGCAAACTTCAATGGCAGCTTTATTGAAAATTTCAAGCAAAGATTTCAATTGGTTTGATTCAGTTTTACACAGCAACTGCGTAGCTTTTATCATCATCAAATCGCCACTAAGAATAGCAATTGGCATATTCCATTTAGTATAAACCGTTTGTTGCCCCCTTCTTAAAGGTGCATTATCCATAATATCATCATGCACTAAAGTAAAATTATGGAATACTTCAATGGCATGAGCTGCATTAAGGGCTTTGCTTACATCAGCATCAAACATTTGACAAGCCATCAATACCAACACTGGGCGTAATCTTTTGCCACCTAAAGACATCATATACGATATAGGCTCGTATAGCTCAGTAGGCGTTTCCGCATATTGAGTAAGTTTAATTTCTTGTGATATAATTTGATATAAATCTGAATATTTTTTCATAAACTTCGTTGTAATAAAACAAAAAAACCACAGCTTTATTGATAGCTGTGGTTAAGTATTATAGTATATAAATTAGCCGAAATATATACTAAAACCATATGCCGTTTTCAAAGCAATATGGTTAATAACCATCACAGGTATTTCTGCATTATTACCAATAACTGTTTGCTCAAAAGAACCGCCAAAATACGTAAATATATTTTCGTGGTTATTAATAAGAGTAATCAAATCGGCATTTTTACTTTGCGAAAATGTAATTAAATCTTTAGCAAAATCATTCTTTTCAATACCTGTAATATCATAATCAACACCCTGTTCAGTCAAATAATCTTCGGCATGTGGTATGTTTCGAGTAATTTTAGCTAAAATAAATTCATCTTTCTCTAATGGATAAACAATATGAATTTTCGAATTAAAGTATTTTGCCATTTCACTAGCGTATATCATGCCCTGTTTCACCTCCTGATTAAAATCAATTGGTAATACAATATTTTTAAAACCATGCTCATTCATTGGCGTTTTTTGAACAACCACAAAAGGAACATCAGAGTTGGTAATTACTTTTAAAGCCTTACTACCCATGATATGTTGCATACCTTTAACACCATGTGTTCCCATAACAATCAGTTTGGCATTTAATCTCTCAGCTACTTTACCTATGTCATCAAAAATACTACCGACTTCAACTAACGAATGAGCTACAATATTATTTTTTTGTAAATTGTTTACGATATTATCCAAAACACTTTTAGCTTGTAAAATATCTTTTTCTTTACTAACAATATGTAATAAGTGAATTTCACTTTTTAAAATTTTCGATAATTCGACTGCGTAATTTACTGCACTATCTCCTATAGGAGTAAAATCGGTTGGAACTAATATAACTGCTTTTTGACTCATAATGTTTTAGGTTGTATAAGAATTTACTATTTGAATAATCTTGTTTAAATGTTCTATTTTTTTATTGTTCCGTAGGTTAATTGCACTTTGTGTAAAGTATTGATGAGAGGAAATAAATTTTAATTGCAAACGATTCCAATCTTCAACATTATTAAGAAAACCATATACTTCTAATTCTTTGTAAAGGGTGTTGCCAATATCCCAAAAATCATCCCTACCTAAATAGTCTAAGTCTGAATCACTAATAATTTGTTCTAATATATTTTTGGGGTTTTGAGGTATTTTGGTTGCCATTATCATACCCGATATTATTTCAATTTCAGAGTCAGTATAATTAAAGGCAGGCAATTCGTTTTTCACTATCTCACAACCTACATCTTCATGGTCTTTGCTTTGAAATATAAATCCAGAATCGTGGAAAAGCACTGCCGTTTTTAACAAAATGGTATCCCGTTCAGATATATTTTCCATTTGGGCATACATTATAGCAGCCTGAAGCACATCCATAACATGACCATAGCTATGGTAATATAAATTTTTAGGTAACTCGTTTCTGAGTTTGTCTAAAATATATGTTTCTGCCCTTTTAAAATCCATAAAGACACTTTTATTATTAATAATTATATGGCATATTGATAAATAACTTTACACTTAATATAAAAATCAAGTGGTTGTTTATATAATGTATATTCATCAAGATACTTGAGTTAAAATCAAAACTAATTCTTAATCATTACAAGTAAATATTGATATCCCTTGCTCATTTACCAAAAAATTTTCTTTATCGCCAAATCCAAACATTTCATCGTTGGATGATATATCAGCCATTAAGCAAATTATTCCAATATCATTTTTAAAAGCATAGTCAATTGTTTGACGAGAATATCCAACCGACATTACTTCTATATCTTCTATTACACAAATATATTCAACTTCATTCTCTTTAAAATATTTTTTTGAATTTTTCGCATTTATCATGCTATTTTCTTCATGTAATGCACCAGGTCTGTCAATTTCATAAATAACAATCAAAGCGTTAAACACTTTTGCTAATTTAGTTACTTGTTTTATTTTCAAATCAAAATCAGGATGCGGTCCTATTGGGAAAAGCAACTTATTAGTTAAGCTCAAATCAGTTTTCATGTTTTGATGAACAACTAAGCAAGGAAAGTTTATTCCCTGAACTAATTTTAATATATTAGCACCAAACAAGTGTTGATACACTCCTTTAACACCATGTGTGCAGACCATAACAATATCGGGCGAAACTTTCTTTAATGAAGCATGTGTAGCAGAAGCTAAACTTCCAACAGAAACTATATTTTCAACAAAAACGGATAAAGAATTATTTTGACTAACAAATTCACTTAAATCACTTTCAGCCTTATTTAATTTTTCTTGCGTTGAAACAATATGCAAAGCAAAAACCTCAGCATTTATTTTAACAGAAATTGCCAATGCTTGCTTTAGTGCAATTTTTGACCCTTCTGTAAAATCAATTAAAACCACTATTTTTTTCATATTCTAAAATTACTTTTTATTTATATTTATTAAGACTTAACAAAGTACATATCAATTTCACCTTTATTTTTAGCTTTGATTTTACCTCTATAATCGCAAGGGTAATCCTTGTTAATTAATTCAAATGTAGAGCCACTCACATTAATTTTACCCAATTCGCTATTTTGTTCCATTCTAGAGGCTGTATTAACTGTGTCTCCCCAAATATCGTAAGCATATTTTTTTACACCCACAATACCTGCAATTACGGGCCCACTGTTTATGCCAATTCTCACTTGAAATCCACTAGCATTTTTCAATGTATAATCTCTAATATCAATAGCTGCTTTTACAACCCTCAATGCATGGTCTGACGTTTCTATTGGCAACCCACTAACAGCAAGATAGGCATCGCCAATCGTTTTTATTTTTTCTAAACCATGTTTTTCAATGATTGCATCAAAAGCTGTAAAATTACTATGAATTTCAGCTACCAACTCAGTAGGAGTAAGCTTTTCGCTAATGGTAGTAAATCCAACAAAATCAGTAAACAAAACAGTTACATTATTATATAGTTTTGCAATTGATTCTCCTTTGTTTTTAAGTTCTTCAGCCACCTCTTCAGGTAATATATTTAATAGTAAATCATCTGACTTTTTCTTTTCTCTTTGCACTTGCAAGTTAACAGCAGTTAGCTGATCATTTTTCATAGATACTTTTTCGTTAAGCAAAGCTAACTGTTCATTTAATTTTTTCTGGTTGTTGAATCCTAAAAATATTACAAAGGCAACTAATAAGAACAAAATTGAGCCCCCTATAAATATATTTCGTTGAAAAGCTTTTGACTTTAATTCAACTTGAGAAACATATAATTCAGATTCTTTTAAAGCCTTTTGCTTACCCAAAACTTGCAGTTGAACTTCTTTAAGTTGAGTTTCTTTTTCAGACAAACTGAGTTGCTTTTGTTTCTCTTGTTTTTCAGCCCTTTCTTTAAGGTAGGCAAGTCGTTGCAACTCTTCATTTTGCTGACTTAATGCTAATTTCTTCTCTTTTAATTCAAGCTCTTGTTGTTTTTGTTTTGCATACAAAATTTGTTCTTGTAGTTTCTGATCAATTAATTGTTGTTGGTATTTCAGTTCAGTTTCTTTTTTATCAAAACTGTATTGCATTTCTTTTTGGGTAATTTTCTTTTTTATACCTTCACTAGTTATACTATCTCTTATACTAATATAGTTTAGATATGCATCATAAGCTCCTTTATAGTTAGCATCAAATTGGTAGTTTTTACTTAAATCTAATGAAACATCTTGTTGGTCGTTTAATGCATTTATTTCCTTGGCTATATTTAAACTACTTATATAGAATTGGGCAGCCTTCTTGTATTTTTCTTTTGCAGATATTCCTTGTTTAACTACAAAAGTATCTGGGGCATCTCTATAAATATTTCCCAAATCTTGCAAATTTTTCGATTCACCTTTTTTATTTTCAATTTCCTTATTAATGGCTAATCCTTGGGTTTGACATTCTAAGGCTTTGGTGTAATTATTAATTTTTAAATACATTTCGCCAATGTTTTGTAAATTCACGGCAATACCTTTTTTATTCTTAATACTTTGATTAATTACCAAAGCCTTTTGAAGAAACTCCATTGCCTTCGTATAATTTTGTTGGTTAATATATATTGAGCCTATGTTACCATAGCCTCTAGCCACTTCGATTTTTCTACCTAAGGATTCTTCAATGGATAATGACCTGAGTTGATAATCCATAGCCATTTTATAATCATTTAAGTTTGAATAAATCAAACTTATATTTCCTAAGATTGAGCTAATATCCTTTTTATTATCGAGTTTCTCATTTATTGCCAAAGCCTTTTGAAATTGTTCAATCGCTTTAGGATAATCAGAAAGACTTCGATACACCAAACCCAAATTGTTTAGATTTTTAGCCATGCTTTCTTGATTTCCAAGTTGCTTGTTGATGTTATATGCTTTTGTTAAGCTTCCTATAGCTTCATTATAATCAGATAAATTGCCATAAATCGGTCCTAAATTCCCTAGATTAATAGCCATTGCAGCTCTATTTCCAATCTCTTCATTTATGCTTAACGATGCTTTGAATTGTGTAATGGCATTATTGTAATTGGATTGATTATTTTCTAACCATCCAAATTCATTATAGGTTCTAGCAATGTATTCTTTTTTATTTAAAGCTATAAAAATACCTAGGGCTTTATCCAAGTTTTCTTTTGCTAATTTATTTTCCGACTTTTTAGTGTATATGTTACCCAAACTAAGATAATTTATTGCCCTTCCATAATCATAACGAATAGAGTCACTCAGAAAAACAGCTTTTTGTAAAATCGTTATAGCGGAGGCTACATCATTTTTAGCATAATAATTAACAGCCTGACTATTTAGTGCTTCGCAAAGAGAATGCTTATGATTTATTTTATTGCAAATAGCAATGCTTTGCTCGGCTACTTCAATTCCTTTTGTTGGATTAGTTTTAGCATAAAGATTAGCAAGTATGTTGAGTCGTCTAATTTTCAAGGTATCTTCAATACTCGACTTATTAATCAGTTTTGTGATTGAATCTATTTTAAAAACGACACTTGTATTTGATTGAGCATTAGTATTAGAAACTAACCCTATAAACAATAAGAAGACTAGCATAAGCTGTATAAACTTATGGCAGATTGTGTTCTTCCTAAAAGGCTTATTTATTAACATGTTAGGTTGTGAAAGTATATGATTATTTTAAAAAAACCACTTAAAAATGATAAAACTTATTTAGAATGAAGTAAATTCTATTTCATTTCTTATCAAATCATCAAAAGTTTCTCGTTTTCTTATTTGATAAATATTTCCATTGTATAAGATTGCTTCTGCTGGTCTGAATCGAGCATTGTAATTACTACTCATTGTAAAACCATAAGCACCTGCATTATGAAAACAAAGAATATCACCCTCTCTCACTTCATTTAGTTTTCTATCCCATCCAAAAGTGTCTGTTTCGCAAATGTTACCTACCACTGTGTAAATGCGTTCTTTTCCTTCGGGGTTTGTGATATTGGTGATGTGATGGTATGAATCGTACAACATAGGGCGGATTAAATGGTTAAGTCCACTATCAACACCTATAAACACAGTGGCTGTAGTTTGTTTAATGATATTAGCTTTTACTAAAAAATATCCCGATTCACTAACAATGTATTTGCCTGGTTCAAACCAAAGTTCTAATTCACGTCCATACTCTTTACAAAATTCTATAAACCTATCGCCAAGTGCTTTTCCTAACTCTTCAATATCGGTGGTAATATCATTGGGCTTATAAGCCACCTTAAACCCACTGCCAAAATCAATAAATTGCAAATCGGGGAAATCTTTAGCAGCATCAAATAGTATTTCAGCTCCTTGTAAAAACACACCTGAATCTAAAATATCACTACCTGTGTGCATGTGCAAGCCATTAATGTGCATGTTGTGTGTTTTTATCACCCGCAAAACATGCCTTAGCTGATGAATAGAAATACCAAATTTCGAATCTATATGTCCAGTTGAAATTTTATTATTTCCACCTGCTAATATGTGTGGATTTAGGCGAACGCAACAAGGCACTGAGTTTCCATATACACTACCAAACTGCTCAAGTATAGATATATTATCAATATTGATATGAACACCTAAATTAACAGCTTCTTGAATTTCTTCAAAGCCCACACAATTGGGAGTGAAAATAATTTCTGAGGCTGCAAACCCCGCTCTTAAACCTAATTTTACTTCATTTATTGAAACAGTATCCAAACCACTGCCTTCATTTTTTAACAATTTTAAAATGGCTGAATTGTTTAAGGCTTTACACGCATATTTTATTTTAATATCAATAGGTTTAAAGGCACTTACCAGACGCTTGTATTGCAAAATAATTTTTTCGGCATCATACACATAAACAGGCGAATCGTTCTGTTCTACAGCTTTTAAAAGGGTTGAATAATCTAAATTCCCAAACATTATTTTATATAAAATTAGCCTGCTAAGATAGTTGATTCATACAAATCCATTCTCACACTTTTTTGGAACATGAAAAAATAATAGGAGCCCCCTATGTTCAAATTTGTAAACTTTTATTGCATTACCTCAAAAAAGATGCTGCGCTTAAAGATTACGAGAGCGGAATTTCTGGTTGTCACTGTTTGTAATTGTCTGAACTATGATTTACTTGATAGTTCAACTTCTCTCACTACAAGTTTAAGGATTGTCAATATTTCATCAACTTTTACTTCTTGTAATGCCTTCATTGAGTTCAGACTATTTTCCCTACTCATAAGGTTTTCATTGTGATGTCGGAAATTTCATTCAGACATCTTTAATTCTGTTTTCATTGTTCGGGTGGGAACACGCGACCGCATGATAATAATTGGTTTTAAGGTTTTCGCCCTTGTTGGTGTTGTGATTTGAGTAATGCGAGGCGCACCAACAAGTGTTTATTAATGCTTAGGTTTGATGGTGAAGAACACC
>CAIVPY010000309.1 GCA_903907885.1 uncultured Bacteroidota bacterium | reverse complement strand
TATTTGTTGCAGGGGTAGTATTGGTAACTGTAGGTGCGGTAGCAGATGCTGTTGAAGAAACTGCAATATTATCAATACTTATTTTAGGTCTAGTGCCACCCGGTGTGCCTATTACAGTACCTCCATTATAACAATAAAATCTTAACTTACAATTAGAAGTATTATTAAAAGACGATGGCAATGAAATATTGGTTATAGACACTGCCGCTGTTGAGTTACCTGTTGTATTATATACGGTGTAAGGTCCAGTTAATGTGCTCCAGTTACTACCTCCATCTGCAGAAGCGTATATGATTAATGATAAAGCGCGACCTGTTGCAGCTGCTGTATTAAATATTAAAGCATAGTCAAAACCTAAAGTACCTGCTGTACGTCCAGTGAAATCTAAATTTAAATCACATCCTACTGCTGCAGCATTATCTGTCGTTCCAGTACAAAGAAAAATCATTTTAGTGGAATTTGCTGCAACAGCATCATATCCAATTGCAGTGCTTGAACTAACAACAGCTAAAGTACTATTTGTTGCTGTTGTTGTTTTTGTAGCAATAGGTATTGAACCAGTATTTAAAACTGCCAAACCATTCATATTTGTTGGGTATGCAGTGGATAAACCGTTAAAATTTTGTGAATAATTACCACTCGACATACTATAATATGTTTGAGCATCTACCTTACCAATTGTAGATGCTATCGCCAAGCAAAAAACGCTAAGTACTTTAATCATAGATTGATTTGATGGTACACAAAGAACCTTTTTTAAAATTTGTAAATTTATTTTCATGTTGTTAAATTTTGTAGTACTATTTTAATTTTAATCGAAAGCAATAAAATTAAAATAATTGATATTTTACTAATTTGTTGATATTTTACAAAAGTAATTTAATAATCCTATGCATAGATTAACAAATAGTTATGTTACTATTATCGTTAAAGATAGGGTTAAAACAAGAATGCAGAATGAATATTACAATGGCAGAGAAATGTGGCAAGTAGCAATAAATAGTATTTATGGAGTAGTTATTCCATGATTGCCTTCGGTTAACACATTGCCTTCGGTATCAATCACCTCAAGTTTACCGTCTTGTCTAACAATGGCTCTACCATTTTTAAAAGGACCAATATAATCAAATTTAGGTTCGATTACTTCTTCGCCTGCTTCGTTAATGTAGCCAAACTTTCCATTTAATTCAACTTTGGCTTTGCCCATTTCAAAAGGGTAAATGGCATCGTACTTACATGGAATGAACTCTTCGCCCGTAAGATTTATATAGCCTATTTTGCCTAATTTTTCAACTTTGGCTTTGCCGTTTTTAAAAGGATAAATGGCATCGTACCCTTTAACTACTTTGCTTTTCGACTTATTTTGGGCAAAAGAGCCAAGACAGATAATAGATAATATTATAGTGATAATTATTCTAAATTTCATGGTATTGAGGTGGCGAATATTGTGCATTTATTTTAAAAAACAAACCTAAAGATTTTAGGAAAGATACAAGACAATTTTAATAGTACTTAATAAGTAAAGTGTGAAAATAGCTTTAAACTGCTTTATTTGTAAAGATATTTAAATAAAATGCCCACAAAAAATCATAGAAATGTAGCTGTAATTGGAGCAGGAAGCTGGGGTACAGCCATCATTAAGATACTTAGTGAACAAAGAAAATCACCAGAGTCGAAAGTTGACAATTTGATGTGGTGGATAAGAAGCGAAGAGAAAGCAAAATATATAATTGAGAACCATCATAATCCAAATTATATTAGTTCTATCCAAATAGACCCTGATTTGGTTCAAGTAAGTAATAATTTAAAAGAAATCGTTTCGAAATCTGACATATTGGTAATGGCAGTTCCTTCTGCTTTTTTGAAACAAAGTTTGGAATGCATTGGTGCCGAAGACCTAAAAGGAAAAGTAATAGTATCTGCTATTAAAGGATTATTGCCTCATAGTAAAAAAATTGTGGGCGATTTTATTACCGAAGAGTTTAATGTACCCGAAACAAATATTATGGTAATTTCAGGTCCATGTCATGCCGAAGAAGTGGCTGCTGAAAAGCTATCCTATCTTACAATTGCAGGATCAAATCAAGAAATGGCTAGGAATTTTGCGAGTTTACTTAACAAT
>CAIVPY010000308.1 GCA_903907885.1 uncultured Bacteroidota bacterium | reverse complement strand
GCTTAAACTGTTCAATTTTTTGTTGATGTATTTCACTTAAAACGACTAGTAAGTCAATTTTAAACCGATTTCTGTTTTCATCATTATCGGGCAAATGCCAAGCTTTTAACGAATTGCTCCATCTTGCATCATCCAGTTTTTTAATACGAGCTATCCACTCAGCATTTTTCTCAAAATACACGGCTATTCGGCTTTGGCCTTTATGCTTTATTGGTTCTGCTTTCCAATCCATTTTATTTAAAATCAATCAATCAAATATAAAGTTAAATTATAACCAATACCCATATCTAATATTTAGTGCGACAATTATTTATTGATATTTTTTACTAATTGCTTGCATATTATAAAAAGGGGCGTATATTCGCAGCCCTTTAAAAAGGAAAAAAGACTGGTAATTTGACTGATGGTTAACCAATTAGCACTAACCCGCTCAGCAATTAATATTTTTTAGAAATATTTAAAATATTTTTTGTCAAGCACTTGCATTGCTAATGTTATACATCTACTTTTGCCGTCCCTAAATTTTTTTTAGTTAGTTCATATAATATGCCAACTATACAGCAATTAGTAAGAAAAGGTCGCACAGACATCGTATTCAAGAGTAAATCTCCTGCCTTAGATTCTTGCCCTCAACGCAGAGGTGTTTGTACCCGTGTGTACACTACAACGCCTAAAAAACCTAACTCGGCTATGCGTAAAGTAGCCCGTGTAAGATTAACAAACGGAAACGAGATCAATGCTTATATTCCAGGTGAAGGTCATAACTTACAAGAACACTCTATCGTATTAGTACGTGGTGGTCGTGTTAAAGATTTACCCGGTGTACGTTATCACATCGTTCGTGGAGCATTAGATACAGCAGGTGTTGCAGGTCGTAATCAAAGAAGATCTAAATACGGTACTAAGAAGCCTAAACCGGGAGCAGCTGCTGCAGTTGATCCAAAAGCAAAAGGTAAAAAGAAATAATTTAATGTTATTCTAAAAAAGAATTTCAATATAAATGAGAAAGTCAAAACCAAAAAAACGCATATTAACACCAGATCCAAAATTCAATGATATTTTGGTTACGAGATTTGTTAATAATATGATGTGGAGCGGAAAGAAAAATACTTCATTCGGTATTTTTTATGATGCCTTAGATAAAGTTGAAGCCAAAACACAAGAGCGTGGTTTGGATGTTTGGAAAAAAGCATTAAACAATGTAATGCCATCTGTAGAGGTTAAAGCCCGCAGAGTAGGTGGTGCTACTTTCCAAATTCCAATTGAAGTTCCTGCAGAACGTAAAGTAGTAGTAGGTATGAAATGGATGATTAGCTATAGTCGCAGACGTAGTGAAAAATCTATGTCAGATAAATTGGCAGCAGAAATTATTGCAGCTTCAAAAAACGAAGGTGCTTCAGTTAAGAAAAGAGAAGATACACATAAAATGGCAGATGCTAACAAAGCATTCTCTCACTTTAAAATATCATAAATAAAAAAATCCAATCAAATAAATAATGTCACGCGACTTACAATATACAAGAAACATAGGAATTGCAGCTCACATTGATGCAGGTAAAACTACAACAACTGAGCGTATACTTTACTATTCGGGTGTTAACCACAAGATAGGCGAAGTACACGATGGGGCTTCAACCATGGATTGGATGGTACAAGAGGCTGAACGAGGTATAACAATTACTTCAGCTGCTACTACTGTACCTTGGAAATATAGAGATAAAAATTACCACATTAATATTATTGATACCCCTGGTCACGTTGATTTTACGGTAGAAGTAAATCGTTCTCTACGTGTACTTGATGGATTAGTGTTTTTATTTTCAGCTGTTGATGGTGTTGAGCCTCAATCAGAAACAAATTGGCGTTTAGCTAACAATTACAATGTAGCTCGTTTAGGTTTTGTTAATAAAATGGACCGTTCGGGTGCTGATTTCTTAAACGTGGTAAAACAAGTTAGAGAGATGTTAGGTAGCCATGCAGTTCCTTTACAATTACCAATTGGAGCTGAAGATGGATTTAAAGGGGTGGTTGATTTGATTAATTTTCGTGGAATGATTTGGAATGAGCATGATAAAGGCATGACTTACCAAACAATAGATATTCCTGAGGATATGTTGGAAGAATCATTAGAGTGGAGAGAGAAGTTATTAGAAGCAGTTTCTGAGTATGATGATAAATTGATGGAGAAATTCTTCGAAGATCCAGCATCAATTACCGAAAGAGAAATATTAGATGCGCTTCGTAAGGCAGTTATTGATATGAAAATCGTTCCAATGTTGTGCGGTTCATCATTCAAAAACAAAGGTGTACAAACCATGCTTGATTTAGTTATGGAATTGTTGCCAAGCCCAATGGATAAAGAAAGCATCACAGGAATAAACCCCGATACTGGTCTTGATGTTACTCGTCAGCCATCAGTTAAAGAACCTTTTGCAGCTTTAGCATTTAAAATTGCAACTGACCCGTTTGTAGGACGTTTAGCTTTTATGCGTGCTTATTCAGGAAAATTAGATGCAGGTTCATATGTATTAAATACAAGAAGTGGAAACAAAGAACGCATTTCACGTATATTCCAAATGCATGCTAACAAACAAAATCCAATCGATTGTTTAGAAGCAGGAGATATTGGAGCAGCAGTAGGATTTAAAGATATTAAAACTGGAGATACACTTTGCGATGAAAAACACCCAATCGTGTTGGAAGCAATGAATTTCCCTGAGCCTGTAATTGGTTTGGCTGTTGAGCCTAAAACCCAAGCAGATTCTGACAGATTAGGTATGTCGTTAGCTAAATTGGCTGAAGAAGATCCTACTTTTAAAGTTCATACAGACGAAGAAACTGGTCAAACGGTTATTTCAGGAATGGGCGAATTACACTTAGAGATTATCCTTGATCGTTTGAAGAGAGAGTTTAAAGTTGAGTGTAACCAAGGTGCTCCTCAAGTATCTTATAAAGAAACCATTCAAGTACCAGTTACACACCGTGAGGTTTACAAAAAGCAATCGGGTGGTAGAGGTAAGTTTGCAGATATTCAATTTGAATTAATTCCTGGAGATCAATCTAAAAAAGGTCTTGAGTTTATCAACGAAATAGTTGGAGGTTCAATTCCTAAAGAATATGTTCCTAATGTTCAAAAGGGTTTCGAACAAGCAATGAAGAATGGTGTGTTGGCGGGTTATGCAGTTGAAAGTTTAAAAGTTAGATTATTTGATGGTTCTTACCATGCTGTGGATTCGGATGCATTATCGTTTGAATTGGCTGCAAAAATTGGTTTTAAAGAAGCATCACGCAAAGCAAGTCCTGTATTACTAGAACCTATTATGAAAATAGAGGTTATCACTCCAGAAGAAAATATGGGTGATGTAATTGGAGATTTGAATAAACGTAGAGGTCAGCTACAAGGAATGGATACACGTGCAGGTGCACAAGTAATCAAAGCACAAGTTCCTTTAGCAGAAATGTTTGGCTATGTAACTCAATTAAGAACATTATCATCAGGAAGAGCAACATCAACAATGGAATTTGACCATTATTCTGAAGCTCCTAAAAATGTTCAAGAAGAGGTTTTAGCAAAAGTTAACGGCAAATCAGCAAAAGCTTAAATTATATAATTGTGAGTCAAAAAATAAGAATAAAGCTTAAAAGTTTCGATCATAATTTGGTTGACAAGTCAGCCGAAAAAATTGTGAGAACTGTTAAAAGCACAGGTGCAGTTGTAAGTGGTCCAATTCCACTACCTACACAAAAGAAAATTTACACAGTGCTACGCTCGCCCCATGTAAATAAAAAAGCAAGAGAGCAGTTTCAATTATGTTCATATAAAAGAATATTGGACATATACAGCAGCACAGCTAAAACTGTAGATGCTTTAATGAAACTAGAACTACCAAGTGGAGTAGACGTAGAAATAAAAGTTTGATAGTGTTAAACGAAATTTAGACAAAGAAAATGTCAGGATTAATAGGTAAAAAAATAGGTATGACCAGCATCTTCAACAATGAGGGTAAGCAAATTGCTTGTACAGTTGTTGAGGCGGGACCATGTGTAGTTACACAGGTTAAAACCATCGGCAAAGATGGCTACACAGCTGTTCAGTTAGCTTATGGCGAAGCCAAAGAAAAAAATACTACTTCGGCACTAAAAGGAATATTCAAAAACGCTAACACAACTCCTAAAAGAAAATTAGTTGAGTTTAAAGGTTTTTCAATCGAATTGAAAGTGGGAGAGATAATATCAGCAGATCTTTTTTCAGAAGGTGAATATGTGGATGTAGTAGGAACTTCAAAAGGAAAAGGTTTTCAGGGTGTAGTTAAACGTCATGGTTTTGCAGGTGTGGGCATGGGTTCACACGGACAACATGATAGACAACGTGCTCCTGGTTCAATTGGTGCATCATCTGACCCTTCGAAGGTTATAAAAGGTATGCGCATGGCTGGTCGTATGGGTGGAACTCGTGTGAAGAAAACCAACTTAGAAGTATTAAAAGTAATGAAGGAACAAAACCTTATAGTTGTTAAAGGTTCAATTCCTGGTGCAAAAGGTTCATTTATATTATTAGAGAAATAAAATGGAATTATCGGTATTAAATATAAGCGGTACTGAAACCGGAAGAAAGATTAGTTTAAATGATACTATTTTCGGTTTAGAGCCAAACGACCATGCTATTTATCTTGATGTGAAGCAATTTCTTGCTAACCAGCGTCAAGGAAATCACAAGTCGAAGGACAAAAGTGAGCTAAGTGGTTCTACCAAGAAACTTCACCGTCAAAAAGGAACAGGTGGATCTCGTAAAGGTAGTATCAAATCAGGTACATTTGTAGGAGGTGCTCGTATTCATGGACCGCGTGTACGTGATTACAGTTTCAAATTGAATAAAAAATTGAAACAGCTAGCTCGTAAATCTGCTTTGAGTTACAAGGCAAAAGAAAATAATATTACTGTTATAGAGAATTTTAATTTAGAACTTCCTAAAACTAAAGAATATATTAATATCTTGAATAATCTAAAGTTGACAAATATGAAAACTTTAATGATTGTTCCTGATTACAATAACAATGTTTACAAATCTGGTAGAAACCTACCTAAAGCAAAAGTTGTTGCAGCAAAAGACGTAAACACTTACGAAATTTTGAATGCCAATAAAGTAATCATTGTTGAAGATTCAATTAAAGCATTTGAAAACCTTTTTAACCAGGCATAATAATGAGCATACTTAAAAGACCATTAGTAACAGAAAAGTTTTCGGCCATTAGCGAAAAGCTAAATAAGTATTCTTTTGTAGTAGAAAAAAAATCTACAAAACCTGAGATACAAAAGGCAATCGAAAAAATGTATGATGTAGAAGTTACATCCATCAATACCATGGTATATGCTGGAAAAGCAAAATCTAGATCAACAAAAAAAGGTATATTCCCAGGAAGAAAACCTTCATACAAAAAAGCAATTGTTACACTTAAAGAAGGACAAAAAATTGACTTCTTCCAAAACGTATAATTAGAAAATGGGCATTAGAAAATATAATCCTGTTACACCAGGAACTCGTTTCAAGTCGGCAAATACTTTTGAGGAGATTACCAAATCTACCCCTGAAAAGAGTTTGTTAGCTCCCATCAAAAAGAGTGGTGGTAGAAATAATTCAGGTAAAATGACCATGCGATATATCGGTGGTGGTCACAAAAAACGTTACCGTATTATTGATTTTAGACGCGATAAAACAGGTGTTGATGGTATCGTTGTAGGAGTAGAATACGATCCAAATCGTTCAGCTCGAATTGCATTAATTCAATACTCAGATGGTGAAAAAAGATACATCATCGCACCGGCTGGTATCGAAGTTGGACAAACGATTGCAAATGGTAAAGGTGTTTCTCCAGATGTAGGAAATGCTCTTCCACTTAGCGAAATACCATTAGGTACATTAATATACAATATCGAATTACAGCCAGGCCATGGTGGAAAGTTAGTAAGAAGTGCAGGTTCATTTGCACAATTACTTAACCGTGATGGTAAATATGCTATCGTTAAGTTAGCTTCAGGTGAAACTCGTCAGATTTTAGTTAACTGTACAGCTTCAGTAGGTCAAGTTTCAAATCCTGACCACAGTTTGGAGCGTAAAGGTAAAGCGGGAGCAAACAGATGGAGAGGTCGTAGACCACGTACACGTCCTGTAGCAATGAATCCAGTAGATCATCCTATGGGTGGTGGTGAAGGTAGAGCTTCAGGAGG
>CAIVPY010000307.1 GCA_903907885.1 uncultured Bacteroidota bacterium | reverse complement strand
TTTGAAGGACAAACAAAAACCAAATTAGGTAATAGCGATGTTACAGGTGCAGTTGATATTTGTGTGGGCGAAATGCTTAACAATTATTTAGAAGAAAATCCTCGTGAGGCTAAAATGATTGTGCAAAAGGTAATATTAGCTGCTACTGCTCGCCATGCAGCTAAAAAAGCCAGAGAAATGGTGCAACGTAAAGGTGCCATGACTGGAAGTGGTTTGCCAGGTAAATTGGCAGATTGCCAAGAAACAGATCCTGCATTATGCGAAATATATTTAGTTGAAGGAGATTCGGCTGGTGGAACGGCAAAGCAAGGGCGTAACCGTGTGTTCCAAGCGATATTACCCCTTCGTGGTAAAATTCTGAATGTAGAAAAAGCTATGGAGCACAAGATATACGAGAACGAAGAAATAAAGAATATGTTTACAGGCCTAGGTGTTACAATTGGTACACAAGAAGATGCCAAAGCATTAAACCTAGACAAACTTCGATATCATAAAATCATTATCATGACGGATGCCGATGTGGATGGGAGTCATATCAGGACATTGATTTTGACTTTGTTTTTCAGATACATGAAAGAATTATTGGAATTTGGCTATGTTTATATTGCCCAACCACCTTTGTATTTGGTAAAAAAAGGAAAAGAAGAAGAATATTGCTGGACCGAACCACAACGTGAAGAAGCAGTGATGCGTTTAGCCAAAGGCACAAACCCAGATACAGTTGGCATACAACGCTACAAGGGTTTGGGAGAGATGAATGCCGAGCAATTGTGGAGCACAACCATGAACCCAGATACACGTACACTTAAACAAGTTACACTCGAGAGTGCTGCCGAAGCAGATAGAATTTTCAGTATGCTTATGGGTGATGAAGTGCCGCCTCGCAGAGAGTTTATTGAAGCGAATGCCCGTTACGCAAAAATTGATGTTTAATAAATAAGTTCATAAAAAAAGCTGCTCAAATGAGCAGCTTTTTTTATGAGTAAACCCTCAAATTTTTTCCAGTAAGTGTAGTTTTATATTTTGTTAAACTTTGCGAAGCAGGACCTTGTGTTACAACCCCTGTTTCATTATACCTTGCCCCGTGCCTGCTGCATATAAAACCACTACTGCCCGAACTATAATACACATTGGTTCCTTCATGGGTGCAGGCAGCTGATACCGCAATAAAAGTGCCTATTTTGGTACGTGCAACAATTACCCCACTTTGAATTAAATAACCACCATTTGCCGATAATGCACCCGTGCTAGTGTCAATTGTAAAATCAACATTTGTTGGTGTTTGAGTAGAAGTACCAATTTTGGAGCAACTAGACAAACCGCCAATACAAGCGGGCACTAGCAAGGTTGCCACTCCAAGACCCACTTGCGATAAAAATTCTTTTCTGTCCATTTGGTATTTTAAAATCAAAAGTAAAATAATAACGATTAAACCCTTCTTATATTATTCTCATAATCAAATATGAATTCATGATAGTTACAAAAAAAACGCCTTGAAAATCAAGGCGTTTAAATTAGATGGGTGGAATATGGGGCTCGAACCCACGACCTCCTGAACCACAATCAGGCGCTCTAACCAGCTGAGCTAAAACCACCGTTTATTTTTTTTGAGACTGCAAATGTAAGAATGTGAAGCGTATTGGCAAATACTTTGCTACAAAAAAATTATAAATTAAGTAAATTAGTTATCTTATCTCCTTCATATATGTGTTTTCCAGCTCTGTATAAAGTTGCACTCTTTACCATAGCTTTAGCAACATCTTCACCGCTAACTAGAGCATATTTTTTTAATTTGCCTTTAAGAAAAAGTGAAAAAGGTTTCATAATCATAATCCCCAGCCACTCGCTAAATCTAAATTCACTTCTAGTTCCTGTTAATAATGATGGTCTAAATATGCTAGTACATAAAAAACTTAGTTTATCTACATCGTCTTCGGCCTCCCCTTTCACTCTATTATAAAAAATATTTGAGTATTTATTAGCCCCTAATGTTGATACCATTAAAAAATGTGTAACTCCGTTAGCTCTGGCAATGGTTGCAGCCATAAAGCAATAATAATGATCTACTTTCTCAAATGCTTCTTTGGTTTCGGCTTTTTTTATTGTAGTTCCTATACAACAATACACTTCATCCACTTTGAAAAGATCAGCATAGTCAGACATTTTTTCAAAATCGATAACATGTTGCTCTAGCTTAGGGTCGCTTATTATTAACTCATTTCGCAGCAATAGTACCACTTTAGAATAATCTTGATTATTTAACAGTTGGTAAACAACATTTTTACCTACTAATCCAGTAGCTCCTATGACTAATGCTTTTTTCATTTATTATGACCGCAATATACTTGCATAAATATATTTTTCAAATTGACCTGCACAACTCTTATGTTGATTGTAACATTTTTTATACTTTCGCCACCAAATACAAATTTACCATGATTAATAACCACGAAATAGATTACCGCATTTTTGGAAGTGAAATGCAGTGTGTAGAAATCGAATTAGACCCTGAAGAAACTGTGATGGCAGAGCCTGGCAGTTTTATGATGATGAATGATGGCATTCAAATGAATACCATTTTTGGTGATGGAAGTCAGCAACAAGGTGGCCTTTTGGGGAAACTAATGTCGGCAGGAAAAAGAATGTTGACGGGCGAAAGTTTGTTTATGACAGCTTATACAAACATTTCTAATGGAAAAAAACAAGTAACTTTTGCAGGCCCATATCCTGGTAAAATCATTCCAATGGACTTACACAGACTAGGAAATAGAATTATATGTCAGAAAGATGCTTTCTTGTGTGCAGCAAAGGGTGTGAGCATAGGAATTGAATTTCAAAAAAAGCTTGGTACAGGCTTATTTGGTGGTGAAGGTTTTATAATGGAAAAGCTTGAAGGTGATGGAATGGCTTTTGTTCATGCTGGTGGACATGTTGAAGAGCGTGAATTGCAAGCTGGCGAGTTGCTAAAAATTGATACGGGTTGTATTGTGGCATTTACGAAAGATGTTAATTACGATATTCAATTTGTGGGTGGAATAAAAAATACTTTATTTGGTGGTGAAGGTGTTTTCTTTGCCACCCTAAGAGGACCAGGAAAAGTTTGGATACAATCACTGCCAATTAGCCGACTTGCAAGTAGAATTATGCAATACGGAATAAGAGGAGGGAAAGAGCAAGGCAGTATATTGGGAGGTTTAGGGAATTTGATTGATGGGGATGGGTTTTAGGATAATGTAATTGCAAATTACGAATTTTATAATTATACAACGAATAACTTTTACGATTTTAACCAATAATAAAATAACAGAAATAGATAATGGGAAGAGCATTTGAAAAACGCAAGCACAAAATGTTTGCAAATAACTCAAGAAACAGCAGGGCGTTTACAAAAATTGGTAAAGAAATTTCGATAGCTGTAAAAGCAGGTGGACCAGAACCTGAAAACAATTCAAGACTTAGAGTGATCATTACAAATGCAAAGGCAGTAAATATGCCCAAAGCAAATATTGATGGGGCCATACAAAGAGCAAGCAGTAAACAGGATAAAGATTTTCAAGAAGTGGTGTATGAAGGCAAAGGATTGCATAGTGTAGCCATTGTTATAGAAACAGCTACCGACAATCCTACCAGAACCGTTGCC
>CAIVPY010000306.1 GCA_903907885.1 uncultured Bacteroidota bacterium | reverse complement strand
TTGGTGGCACAAGTTCAGGTTCTACTTCTACAAGTGTTAGAGGTTATTGTTTAATGGTTTTTAATAACTCGGCATCAATTACAGCCAATGTTAAAAACAACTTGTTTATTAATACCAGAACAGGCGGTACAACTCTTGGAGCATCTAACTACTATTTAGCGGCTATTTATTATTATACCTTACCTACTTATAATGTTGACAATAATGTATATTATGGCTCACCTTATTATTTAGGAATTGCTTCAGCAGCAGGAGGAATTACCATTACAACTGCTATACCTTGGTTAACTAACGATGCTAGCTCATTGGTAAAAACGCCTACTTTCTCAGGAACACAACAACCTTATTTAAGTGGAGCTTCATTGGCCGATGCTGATTTGTCAGCACCAAGAATTTCTACTGTTCTTGCTGATATTGATAATAATACTCGTTCGGCTACTTGTTACAAAGGAGCTTATGAGGCTACTGCTTCACCATTTATTACCAACGACTTACAAGCAAGAATTATTTATACTTATGGTAAAATACCTGTAGGTACCCTAGATAGCATAAGGGTTAGAGTGAAAAGCAATGGTATTTCAGCTTTAACTAATTCACTTATAACTGTTACGATTAAAGGAGCCAATACAGCTACATTAACTTACAATATTGCTACAATAGGAGCTTTAGCAGATTTAACATATACTTTCCCTGGATATACACCCTTAAATTTAGGATATGATACCATTACGGCTGCAGTTCCTACTGGAGACCAAAATACAACAAACGATACAATAACATGGATTAGAGAAAATACCTTGAATGCGCTTAGCTATACAAAACCATTTTTAGGTAGAACGGGCAATTTAGGTACTAACCCACAGGGTGAATTGATGGCTAAATTTAGCACACCCGTTGATAACTTTGTAAACCAAGTAAATGTTGATTTTACAAGTTTCGGATTTTCAGCACAATCTTTTTCAGTTGTAATCTATGAAGATTCAGGAAGTACTTATGGACCTAAAATGAACGCATTATGGGTATCATCGCCCCAAACTACGGTAAATGGTATTTATAATTTAGCAGTTCCTTCAGTTGCTATTAGGTCTGGTAGTTTTTATGTAGGTGTTAGACAATTAACATCTAACAATATTGGATTTGCTTACCAAAACGAAAATCCAATTAGAACTGGAACTTTCTATTTCAGACAAGGAGCCACTTATAATGCTTTACCTTGGAATGATTTTGCGGTAAATGTTAACAACCAATTTAGGTTTATGATTGAGCCTCGTTTGAAAATTAACAACGATTTAGGAGTTACAGATTTAGTAAGTCCAGGTTTGTGTTCAGGTTCAGCTAGCACTACTTATAGCGTAAATGTTCAGAATTTAGGTTTACTAACCCAAGACTTTGCTGTTAATCCATTATCAGTGTATGGTACAGTTACTGACCCAAGCAGTGTAACTACTTCGTTTGGACCAATCGTAATTAATTCAGACACCTTACATACTGATGGTAATTTAGTAGTAGCATTAACTAACACTTACGACATGAGTGCTGCAGGTACATATACTTTCAAAGCATGGACTGTTAGTGGGGCTGATAACAATGCCATTAACGATACATTACTTAATGTTACCAGAACAGCAGTTGTTCCTGTTAGTGCTCCACATGTTCAAGACTTTAATGCCAGTACAGCGATGCCTTCTGGTTGGTCAACAGCTAATTTTAGATTTAATGGAAGTACAGGTACGGGTGTGTCTGGAAGCAATTCAATGAGAGCTTTAATTTTAAGCACATCTACTTATAATGCAAATGCAGTTTTAAGCTCACCAAGAATAACAGGAGCTACCGCTAGTTCTGTATTGAGATTTAAATATAAAGCAACCAATTATGTCGATGGCTCACCTACTGCCATGCAATTAGTAGATAGTATCAAAGTGTTAATATCATCAGATTGCGGAACTTCTTATAGCTACGCACACGTAATTACAGGTGCTAACCATACTACTTCGTCAGATTATACTTCAGTAAGTATTAATTTAGCTGGTTATGTAGGAGGAGGAAATGATTTATTAGTTCATTTTGTATTAGATTGGTTTGGTACAAGTAATAATGCCTATGTTGATATTGATGACATACGCTTTATAGATGCTTCAAGTGATGTGTCTCCAACTAATTTGGGTGCATTATGTGCTCAGTTGCCTTTAGGTGCAAGCATATCACCAACCGTTGACATATCAAATTTAGGAATAAGCTCAGCTAGCAATGTAAGTTATGGCATCTCAATAGCAGGGCCAAATACATTTAGCAATGCAGGCACAGCTAGTTCAATTAGTGCATCATCAAGTAATGCTGTAACTTTTGCTACATTTACCCCTTCCGTAGTTGGAACTTACACCGTAAAAGTGTATTCAAACTACACTGGTGATAATGATATGTATAACGATACTTTGTATACCACATTTACAGTATTCGCAGGCGTAACTAACTTCGCAGCAACTACCAATTTAGCTACAGACTCATTTACTATTAATTGGACAGCTAATGCTAATGCAACAAGTTACAATATAGATGTAGCTACCGATGCAGCATTTACTTCAATGGTATCTGGTTATAATAATTTGTCGGTAAATGCAACTTCACAAAATGTGAGTGGACTATCGTCAGGTATAAAATATTATTTCAGATTACGTACAACAAATTCATGTGGAACATCTATTAATTCTTCAACTGATTCAGCAACTACTTTAACATCAAGTACACCTTTAACTATAACAGCTTATTTACAAGGTTCATATATAGGGGCTGGAACTATGAATTCAACTCTATTTTTATCTGACGGTGTGTCACCAACAAATATTGCAGATACCATTACAATCGAATTACACGATGCAGTAACACCAAGTACTCTTTCATTCTCAGCTGTTGGAACATTAGGAACAAATGGAGTTGCGAACATTTCCTTACCTGCACTTGCTAGTGGAAACAGTTACTATATTGTTATTAAACATCGTAACTCAATTGCAACTTGTAGTGCAGTTCCGGTGTTATTAAATAACACAAGTAATAGTTATAATTTCAGTTCGGCTGCCTCTCAAGCTTATGGCGATAATATGATAGATGATGGAACTGGTAAATTTATGATTTATGCGGGCGATATTAACCAAGATGGAGAAATTAATTTTGCTGATTATCCTTTCTTAAATATAGCTGAATCAAATGGTGTTTTGGGATACGATACTAGTGACATTAGTGGTGATGGTGCAGTTGATTTTGCTGATTATCCTATCATAAATATTAATGAATCAAATGGTGTTCTTTCACAAATGCCTTAATTGAAATTACACTTTATAATTAAAAGAGCCGATTTAGCTTTAGCTAAATCGGCTCTTTCTTTTAAATGAAATCAAAAATTTCAGTAATCTTCTTAGATAATTGAACGTCTTTACAAATCTCAATAATCGCGATGAAGCAATCTGTTAATTATTCAATTGGTTTTGCACCTCACCTCTACTTTAAAACAAGGCATTATGAAAGAGGTTTAGTATATATTTTAAATCGTAGATTTTAATTCCAACATTTTAAGAGCAGTTTCAGCGGCTTCAATCCCTTTATTACCATGTTTACCACCTGCTCTTTCTTGAGCTTGTTTTTGGTTTAGTGTCGTTAAAACACCAAAAATTACAGGTTTTTGACTTTGTAAACCAACTTGCATAATACCATTGGCACAGGCCTGACAAATAAAATCGAAATGCTTTGTTTCGCCTTGAATCACACAACCTAAGGCTATTACAGCATCGTGGTTTTTAACTACTAACCATTGAGCGCCCAAAGGTAACTCAAATGATCCTGGAACAAATTTCACTTCAATGTGTTTTTCCTTAACCCCATTCTCAATTAAAAATGAAATGGCTGCATTCATTAATGAGTGAGTTATCTCTGGATTCCATTCAGATACGACTATTCCAATTTTAACTTTTTTAAACAAATTGCTTTTTTTTAAATTGGTTTCAGACAAATTTTTTAGTAGTGTTGCCATGTTATTTATTTATTAATGAAATTATTTTGAATATAATGTAATAAAAAAACCGAAGTAGAATACTCCGGTTTTAGTTTTATATTCTAATTAGTATTTAGTTATTTTCTTTTGCAGTTTTTGCTCTAGCTATATATTTATCAATATCTTGAGCTTCGTTTGCATCAGCATAATCTGTTTTGATTTTTTCATACACATCAAGTGCATTACCAAATTGCTTTTGATCCTCATATACCAATCCGGCTTTCTTTAAATATAAAGGTGCAGTTAACTTGCTCTTTGTCATATTAGCTGCTTTGGTATAATGTTTTACTCCTTTGTCTAAATCCCCACTTTCAACATAAGCATCGCCTAATGCGCCTTCAGCCAAAGGACCAACCAATACGTTTGATGTGTTAAAATCTTCTAAGTGAGAAATTGCATTTGCAAAATCGCCATTTTTCAAATAGCAAATACCTGCATAGTAATGGGCTAAATTAGCCGTTTTTGTCATGCCATAATCATCAATAATTGCTAAGAAGCCTTGTTTATCTCCTTGTCCGTTCAAAGCTAAGTTAAACGAATCTTTCTCAAACCAAATTTGAGCATTAAAAACAGCAGTTTGAGCTTCTTTTTCTTTTGGCTCAATGTACCACATTTTAAATGCAAAATAACCACCAACTACTGCAAGAATAGCAACGATAGCAATGTTAACATTCTTTTTGTTGTGCTCATAAAACGCTTCTACTTTACCAGTAGTTTCGATTATTGTTTTGTCTATTTCTAAACCTGAATTTTCTTTTTCTTTATGCTCCATTATTTGTAAATTGTATTGTTATTTTTATTCGTTTATAAAAGGATAATTTGGTTCCATGTACACATCATTGTATAATTCTAATGCATCAGGGAAAGGTGAATTTTCGCTAAATTCTACAGAATCAGAAATTTGTACAGCTATTTTCTCTTCAATATTTTCAAGTTCTTGCACTGTAGCATATGCATTATCTAAGATAACTTTTCTAACTTGTTCTATCGGGTCTTGCATTTTATATTCTTCAACCTCTTCTTTTGTTCTGTATTTTGCAGGATCACTCATGCTATGACCTCTATAACGATAAGTTCTTATTTCGAGAAATGAAGGTCCTTCACCCTTTCTAGCTCTAACAACAGCTTCGGAAATAGCGTTATGAACAGTTTCACAATTCATTCCATCAACCTCTTTTGAAGGCATATCGTAAGCCAAGCCTAACTTCCAAATATCCATTACATTGGTAGTTCGTTTTACTGATGTTCCCATAGCATAGCCATTATTTTCGCAAATAAAAATAATGGGAAGTTTCCACAACATAGCCATATTAAATGCTTCATGCAACGCACCCTGTCTTACAGCTCCATCACCCATATAACAAACGGTAACTTGTTTACCACCCCTATACATATCTGCAAATGCTATACCTGCACCTAAAGGAATTTGCCCACCAACAATCCCATGTCCTCCAAAGAAATTGTGTTCTTTGCTAAACATGTGCATACTTCCACCTTTGCCTTTAGAACAACCTGTTACTTTCCCATATAGCTCTGCCATTACTTGTCGAGCTGGAATGCCACAAGCCAATGCGTGAGCATGGTCGCGATAAGCAGTTATAAGTTTATCATCCTTAGTTATTGCACTCATTGTACCGGCAACAACCGCTTCTTGACCAATATATAAATGGCAAAAGCCTTTTATTTTCTGCTGACCATACAATTGTGCCGACTTCTCCTCAAACCTCCGCATGACCATCATTTGCTCAAACCAAGACATATATTGTTCTTTTGTGAATGCTGCCATCTTTATAGGAAGCGCAAAAATAAGAAAATAATTTGCTTGTCAAAGACTATATAAAATATTGAAAGCCTTGACAATCAAAGTATAGAATAAATTATACAAATACTGCTTTTGTATTTTTTAAATTGCAGGCATGCATTTGGCAAAACTAAAACTGCTACATTTTAAAAATTACAACTTAGCTAATTTTGATTTTAGCAAACAGGTAAACTGTATTTTTGGTGCTAATGGGGCAGGAAAAACTAATATTTTGGATGCCATTTACTATCTTTCTCTTACCAAAAGCTACTTTAACTCTCAAGACCATCAAAATATTAAACACGATAATGCTTTTTTTTCCATTGATGGAACTTTTGTAAAAGATAGAATTGAGGAAACTGTAAAAGTATTAGTTCAAGTAGGTAAAAAAAAATCAATTCAAACCAATAACAATGAAT
>CAIVPY010000305.1 GCA_903907885.1 uncultured Bacteroidota bacterium | reverse complement strand
TGGCAGCACCTACATCGTTCAAGTAAATACTGTTGTATCTAGCATAAGCAAGATAAGGTGGGGTAGAGGCAGCATTAAATGATATGCCCATAACACTTGGTGTGGTTGACATGGTTGAGTTTGCAGCTTTAAGGCCTCCAATGATATTGTTTTCGATATAATATGGTACTGTAGATAAGACACCACCCGCACCTTGTGCTATATAAATACCATGAACTGTATTGGTGGTATTTCCAGTATTGTTTAAGTTATAAATTTTATTTTTATAAATGTAGTTTCCAACTGCTGCACCATAAAAGTTGTAAATACCATAAATGGTACTAGCAGCTATACTAGAAGTAATGTTATAAATGTTATTATTATAAATACGTTGTATATTCAAACCTGAATTTACTTGGGCTAAAATTGCATCTACAGTACTTGCACCTGTGATATTAGAAATGTTATTATTATAAACATTTACTTCAGATCCAGTAACAACTAACATAGCGTGAGTAATAACAGTTCCCCCTCCAGTTGTAGAAATGCTATCAATTCTATTGTTGTAAACATTGGTGTAATAATTTCCACCATATTGAAAACCATAAAAAGAACAAGTGCTACTCGCTACATTAGATATATTAGTAAAAGTATTGTTATAAAAATTAGTGTATGTGTTTGGTGTAGTAGCGCCTGCAGCGAAATTTGCATAGCTTCCATAAAAACTTCCTGTTGTACCACCTGTTCTGGTTACATTGTTTACTGTATTATACCCTACATCTAAAGTTGATTGACTTAAACCATTGTGGTAAAATGTATAAGCAGTTGCTGTGCTCATGTTAAAAGTAAAATTTTGAGCGGTATTGTATTTGAATGTGAATGTACCTGTAGATGTTAATGCTGCCTGATTTACATAAATACCATATTGCGTTCCTGTAACTGCACCAGTTGTAGTTAACCATTTTATATCGTTATTGCTAATACTTAAATCACCGTCATAAGCATTAATGTTCATACAATAGGTAATACCCGAACCAGCAATGTGAGATACTGTAATTTTATTATAATTAAACGTAGTAGTACCATTACATAAATAAGAGGTACTTGACCCCATGGCATAAATACCCATAAACATATTGGTTGCGCCAACACCACCATTGGCAGCATTGTCAATATTATTATATGAAACATTAAGATTTGATTGGTTAAAAGTATAAACACCACATGAGGTGGTTCCTGTTGAGGTAGTTCCAATACCCAAATTGGTAA
Organism: uncultured Bacteroidota bacterium; assembly: GCA_903907885.1. Taxonomy (GTDB): domain Bacteria; phylum Bacteroidota; class Bacteroidia; order UKL13-3; family UKL13-3; genus RGVD01. Next base: position 4,732 of record CAIVPY010000305.1, on the reverse strand, counting down.
GTGTGTCAGCAGTTGAATAAGAATAACCCCCCACATCATTAAAATTATCTTTTAATGTATAGGGTGAATTCGTATCGTCATAACCAATTATATTAATAGCAGTCCAACAATTTTGAATTTTTAGACCATAGAATTTATTGTAACTATGCACATCGCCAATAGCAGTAGGAGTTGTAGTTGCTCCGTTTGAGGCAACATGCGAAGAGTTGATACCTTTTGAAATGGTATTATTGCGGTTTAACGTAATTGAACAATTTGAGATTGTTACATGATTACAACCATCATATGGCGCAGAGGTGTTTTTGTTTAGCAAAGAATAACCCCATTCCATCCAAGTAGTTGCTGTTGAGTTTGCTCCACTTTCCTGTAAATCTATTCCATTAATGGTAACATAATCGCTGCCTAGTAATAAGAAAATACCATCAATTGTTGTAGAAGTTCCAACGGGTGCTGTAATCATTACATTTGAGCCAGGAAGTGTGCTTGGGTCAACTTGGATAACAATTGGATTGGAAGCAGTACCTGTAGCGGTTAACCTGTAACCTCCTGAGGGTGCTGTTTCTCTTGTTCCAGATGCAATGTTAAAAGTTACACCGCCCGAACCTACACCTTGCGTGTTTAAATCTGCAATAGCAAGTGCAATGGATGCGTAGGAACCTGGAATACTGTAGGAACCCGAGAGTTGTGAAAATGCCATTTTTCCGGTAAACAGAAGCAGCATTAACAAACTGAGCATTGACTTAATGTACAATGACTTTTTTTGTAATTTGTATTTCATGATTTGTCTTGTGGTTTGGTTTAATTCAGACAAATCTATTCTATAGTGCACCTACACACAACCTACATAATCATGTAGTGTACAGTATTTATAGGTGTTTGCGGTATTAAAATGACAAGATTATTAGAAAGGCAGTATGAATGAAATTATATCTCACCCTTCAATACTTTGGAAATCAATTCTGATTTACTATTTATATGTAGTTTTCGATATATGTTTTTAATATGAAACCTAACAGTATCAATACTAATTAATAATTTATCAGCTATTAACTTATAGCTAAGTCCTTCGGTAAGTGCGGTAACAATTTGTTTCTCTTTAGTTGTCAATTGTTCCTTTTCGGTTTTTATGGGCGAAAAGTATTCTAATACTTTTCGTGCAATGGAAGGAGACATATAACTTCCACCATTGCTAATTTCTAAAATAGCTTTTTTAATTTCAGACAAAGGGGTGTCTTTAACTAAGTATCCTGTAGCACCTGCACATATCGATTTAAATATCTTGTCGTTATCTTTAAAAACGGTTAGCATGATAATATCCACATCAGGCCATTGCGATTTCATCATTTTCATCCCTTCAATTCCGTTCATACCTGGCAATCCTATGTCGGAAAGAATTAAATCAGGGGATTCATAGTTATCAATCTGTTCAAAAAAAGTTTCTACACTATTGCTTACCAAAATACAATCAATTTCCTCTTGTTGTTCGAAATAGTCCTGTAGATTATTTCTAATATCATCTATATCTTCAATTATAGCAATCTTAATCTTGTTCATTTGCTTTGTGATAAAATAAAATTCAAAGTTTACAATTAGTTTGAATTTAAAAACTACATATCAATGTAGGTACTATATAATAACTAATACTTCAAAGTAATTATCATCATTTTTAAATACAGCTTTACCTTTTAAGAGTTCAGCACGCATTTTTATATTTTTCAATCCTTGCCCTGTGATAACTTGATTATTTGAACTAGAAGCTCCATTGTTTTTTATTTTCAACACACAGCTCTCTTTGTTTTGAGTGTATTTTATTTTGACGTAGGTAGCATTGCTATGTTTTATTATATTATTAATTGACTCCTTAAAAATTAAAAACAAATGCTGCCTATACTCGGGTGATAATTTTTGAGATTGATCCACTTGCAAAAAATCTATTTCCACTTCAATTCCTTTAGGCATTAACATATCTTCAGCATGTTCTCTCATCCTGTCGGTCATGCTGTTTGTGTAATCATTCCTTGCATCTATAGCCCACAGCACGTCACTCATAGCCACATTGGCCTCTCTACTCAGTTCCGATACATTTTTCAATCTTTCTTTGTTCTCGTTTTCCTGAGGCATTTTATGTATTAAATTGTCTGCCGACATCGTTATTCTTGTTAATAAACTCCCCACGTCATCATGTAAATTACTGGCAATTTTTATTCGTAACCTTTCAAGTTGAATTAGGTTTTTTAACTGTAATTTAAAATAAAAATAAATAATACTAGCCACCAGAAATGACAATAATATATAGAACCAGACTGTTTGATAGAATTCTCGCTTAATTGATAAGTGATAAACTAATGTATTTAAAGACGAAAAGCCTCTGCTTCCTTTTTGGGCTTTAATAAACAATTTGTAATCTCCAGGTTTTAAGCTTTCAAGTGTCAAAATATTTTGCACTCCTAGCGATACCCAATCATTATGTAATCCTTCAATTTTATAAGAATATACAGCCGATTCATGGTTGCTATAATCATTTATCGCAAAGGCAAGCGACAATAAATTATCACCAGGATTCATGATGATGTTATCATTGTTGCTAGGGTTTAAATAGATTATTTGTTCACGTGATTTATCCCACTTAGATAGAGCAGAAGTGAAAATACTAAACCTAGCTTGGTTGAATTCCAGTTTAGTAGGATAAAATGAAGTAATTCCATCTATCCCACCAAAATACAACTTTCCATCTTTAGCTTTCATGGCTGAGTTTTGGTTAAACTCGTTATTTGATATGCCATCTGATTCATAATAATTCAAAAACGAATGAGAGTTGGTGTTGTAATAATTAAGTCCTTGGTAGGTGCCAATCCAGAGTTTATTTGTATCCTGCCATAGCATACTATAAACTTCATTACTACTTAATCCATCTTTTCTTGTAATAGTATATATGTTTTTATAATCAAACGATAAAACATTTATCCCATTTTGTTCTGTTCCAATCCAAGTATTTCCTTTATAATCTGTTGTAACACAATTAATCATATTGCCAGTAAGTGCTGGATTAGTTGTTTCGTTTAAATGTAAAAGGACACCTTTATCTATGTCTATTAAATACAATCCATCTGTACATCCAGCCCAAAAACTATGTCTGTCAGCTAACATGTGTATGTATCGAACACTTGTATTAATTTTAAATTTGTCTTTAGAGCAAACTGCTACATTCGTAATGGTATCAATAGTTACTAATCCATTCTCAGTACCAAGCCATGTTTTGCCATAGCAGTCCATTGCCATTGAATAAACCATCTTCAATTTCCAACAGTCAAGATTTTGATTGTTAATTATATTAGCATCAAATTTTTGATTCCATTTGTTATACCTGACAAAGAAATTTGCATCTGAACCAATATATAAATATTTTGAAGATAAATTTAACATAGACCTCTGACAAAAAAACTTATTCTTATTGTTAAAGAATATGGTGTCAAAATTTATCCATTTCCTGTTTTTTATATCGAATTTGAAAAATCCAGCATAGCTTGCTACATATAAATCTCCATTTTTATCCTCAATTATTTCTCGTGTGCTTATTGTTTTCTTTTCGTTTGTAAGGATGTTTTCAAAGCGAGGTGCAGGGTTATCTGGCACATATTTTACTAAACCTTTGTTTGTGCCAATCCATAAGGTATTAAAATTATCTAAATACATACAAAAAATAAGCTTGTTAACTAAAATTTCGCTCCTCTCAGAAATTTTTTTTATTGAATTGGATGCTACATTGATTTCGTAAATATTTGTGGCATTGCGAAAGGCAATATATATTCTACCTTTATTTTGAATGACACATTCTGGAGAACCTCGCAAACTATTTAATTCGGCCAAATATTTTGGAATCTTCTTATCTAAAAAAGTCTGACAAATTCCATCATTAATACTGCCTAAATACAATTGATTATTAAAGTAATTAATAAAACTAAATAACTTTGTTTTGCTTATATTTATAGACTCATGGTTTTTTGTATTTGGGTTAATTTTGATAATATATTTATCGTCAGTAAATAATACATATAAATTTCCATATTCATCTTTTGTCATGCAGTTTTTATGCAATGTTCCTAAATTATACCTATAAATAATATTGCAATGTAAATCTATTGATATTTGTAATATATACTTATGTCTAAATCCAAATAGAACGCTATTCCCAATCATTAATATATTTACAACGGCATTATTGGAATCATTAGGTGTACAGTAAACAATATCTTTGGTAAAGCAATTCAAATAATACAAACCCTTTTCAGTACCTATCCATAAAAAATTTCGATAAGAATCATATTGTAGACAATTGATGTCTGCGTTCTTCAATTCTTCAACTAGTATGAATGTATATCCATCATACTTGTTAAGTCCTTTCTTAGTTCCTATCCACATGTTACCAGTATTGTCCTTTGCTATGCTTGTAACTAGGATATTACTTAAACCTTGCTCTTCATTTAGCATGGCAATCTTAGCTGTAACCGCTATAGGTAAGTAAATTATATACCATAACAAACTAATTGTAGCTAAAACATTTTTATTCATTATTTAAAATTATTAACCAAATATAATCTGTAAGAATAGTAATTCAATAAATATTGCTGATATAATTTCAAAGCAAGATTATATTGATATAAAATAGTAGTCTTGCAGCAATATTTATAACAGTTTTAGTTAAAAAAATAAACATGGAAGTAAAATTAGGTGA
>CAIVPY010000304.1 GCA_903907885.1 uncultured Bacteroidota bacterium | reverse complement strand
GGGGTTGTTTCTCATTTAATGAATGCCAATGCATATTTTCACCTTAACTTTTTACGTGAATCTCAATTTAGTCAAAATGAAATGATAGCTAACTTTAGCTATATTGGAGCCTATGTTCCAATTTTCAAAAATGAAAAAGAGGTAATAGGTTATATACAATTGCCCTATTTCAACAAACAATCAGACCTTCTTAATGAAATCTCGAGCATCATTGTTGGTTTTATTAATTTGTACACAGCCTTGTTTATCGTTATAGGGTTTATGGCGTATCTTATATCTACAAGTATTTCATATCCACTAATCTTAATTCAAAATCAATTAAAGAAAACTGTTTTGGGTAAAAACGAACCGATAAAATGGAAGCGAAAAGATGAAATTGGTGATTTGGTTGAACAGTACAATTTGATGATTGACAAACTTGCACAAAGTGCTCATGTTTTAGCTCAAAACGAAAGAGAAGGAGCATGGAGGGATATTGCCAAACAAATTGCCCATGAAATAAAAAACCCACTTACACCCATGAAACTTAGTGTGCAACACCTTGAACGAACATGGAATGATAAATCACCTAAATTGGAAGATACTTTTAAGCGTGTCACCAAAACACTCATCACACAAATAGATACCTTGAGCGACCTTGCTAGTGAATTTAGTAGTTATGCCAAAATGCCTGATCCTATTATTGAAAAACTATTGTTATACAACTCTTTGAAAAGTATAACCGACCTTTACACAGGAACGGATGAAGCCAAAATAACCTTACAATGTGACGAAGATTTATATGTGTCGTTTGATGAAAGTTACTTAAACAGAGTTGTTACCAATTTGGTTAAAAATGCCATACAAGCAGTAAATGATAATGATATTCCTGAAGTTGATGTAATCGTAACAACATTAAACGATAATAATATTGTAATACAAGTAAAAGACAATGGAACAGGCATTCCGATTGAAAAAATGGATAGCATCTTTACACCATATTTCAGTACTAAAATTAACGGGATGGGGCTTGGGTTACCCATAGTTAAAAATATGGTTGATAGTTGTGGGGGTGAAATATGGTTTGAAAACAATGTGGATGTTGGAGCCAGTTTTTTTGTAAAGATGAAACGGGTAGATGTTTGATTTCAAAATGATAATTAAGAAGTAATAAATCTATCTTCTCACACCACCTTTGGCAACGGCTGTTGCAGTCCATGGTTCATCAGGCCAAGCATGTTTAGGGTATCTACGTTTCAATTCTTTTTTCACTTCAAAATAGGTATTGTCCCAAAAGCTTCGTAAGTCTGATGTTACTTGCACTGGCTTGAAGCCCGGAGATAACAAATGCATCACTATAGATACTTTTCCGTCATTTATTTTTGGGGTATCGGTCATGCCAAATACTTCTTGCAACCTTACTGATAGAATGGGTGTTTCTGCATTTGCAAAATACTCAATACCGATACTTGAACCGCTTGGTACTTTAATTTTTGCAGGTACTAGCCGTTCTAGTTCTTGTTGTTGCTCCCAACTTAAGTATGCTAATAGTGCTTCGTTTAAGTTTATTTTCTTCAGGTCTTCGGGCTTTTTTACTTTAGGTAAATAAAAGCCAAGCCAGTCCATATTGTGCAGTAACAACTCGCTAGTGTTTACCTCAGGACAATCTTTAAATCCATTCCATTTACAAACACTTAGTATGCGATTTTGTAATTGTTTGAAATCATCATCAAAGTTTAACAAAGACTCACCTTCATTTTTAATGGCATTCGAAATGGCTTCAATCAAATGCTTTTCACCAGGTGCTGCAATAGGCTTAGATTGCAAAACGATGCTGCCAATACGTAAATCTTTACTAGCAATCAAACCACCTTTGCGTGTATCCCATTGTATTACTTCCACTTCTTTAACCATAGGCAAAAGATCTTTGGGGTTTAGTGGTGATGCCATAAAGATTTTGCCCAATCCATCTCTTGTATCAATATGTGCAACAGCAAGCCAAGGTTCATTTGCCAAATTATCTCGATGACCAGCAGTGGCTATTTTGCCATTGGCCAATTGAAATTGGGCATTGTTGCCAGGCCTTGCAAAAGCAATGCGTTCGGGGTAAGTATATGCCAACAGCAATCCAGTTTCATAATCATCCACAGGGCCATTATCTATTTCAGCATCCAACATTCTTCTATACGACTCTGCTACTTTTTCAATCCTTACAAAACGATTACCAAGGCTGTTGTTTTGTCTACCTCTTCGCAAGGCTTCTATTCGCAAATTAATATCTATGCCACTGTCTTTAGGCAATGGATCACGCTCTTCCAACACAGCAGCAATATCCGTAGCTAATGGAATAGCCTTGTCTTTCTTGGCTTTTAAAAGCATGTGCGCTATCCTTGGGTGACAGGGCAATTTGTGTATGTCAATACCATGCTCTGTTATTTTTCTTTTGGCATCAATGGCATTTAAACTAGTTAAAACATCTATGGCTTGTGAGATAGATGCTTTTGGAGGAGGTGTTAACCAAGTGAGTTGTTCTATATGGCTGATGCCCAACTTGGCCATATCCAAAAAAAGGGCTGCCAAATCTGCATCCATTATCTCGGGTGTACGATGTTCTGATAGTCGATCATGCGTGGCTTTGGTCCACATGCGATAACAAACACCTGCGCTTAATCTACCTGCTCGGCCAGCTCTTTGGCTGGCTGAATCTTTTGTGATGCTTACTGTCTCAAGTCTTGATAAACCTGACTTAGGGTCAAAGCGCGACATCCGAGCAAAACCTGTGTCGATTACTATTTTTACGCCTTCAATGGTTAAACTAGTTTCAGCAATGGATGTTGCCAAAACCACTTTTCGCTTCCCATTTCTATTTGGCATAATGGCAGCTATTTGTTCCTTTTGAGGCAACTGTCCATACAAAGGATGAATGGCAAAATCTGTCAATCTACCTTTCAATAATTCAGCACATTTTTTTATTTCTCCTTCACCTGGAAAGAAAACCAAAACATCCCCCGGATTTTCTTTCACCGCTTTTATTATGGTGTGAGCTGTGGTTTCGGATAATAAAAAGGGGTCTTGATCACCCACATATTTTACCTCCACAGGATATTGCTTGCCTTCACTAATAGCCACAGGACATTTAAGCAGGGCTGTTAATTGAGGCATATCCAATGTGGCTGACATGATCATCATGCGTAAGTCAGGCCTTAGTATTTGCTGCGCTTCTCGGCACAATGCCATGGCTACATCAGCAAACAAACTACGTTCATGAAATTCATCAAATATCACCAAACCCACATGTTCGAGTGCATTATCAGAATGAAGCATACGGGTAAGGATACCTTCTGTAACCACTTCAATTCTTGTCTTATCACTTATCCTGTTTTCAAAACGAATGCGATAGCCAATGGTATCGCCCACATTATTTCCCCATAACTCTGCCATGCGTATAGCAATGCTGCGCGCTGCTAACCTACGAGGCTCAAGCATGATGATTTTCTTACCTTGTAACCAAGTTTCATCTAATAAAGTCAAAGGAAGCAAGGTGCTTTTACCTGCACCTGGTGGAGCGTTTACAATGAGTGTATTGTTTTCAGATAGGTGTTGCTTTACTTCATTGATGATATCAGCAACAGGCAGTTGGTATGAGTAAGGATCGAAAGACAAATGTGTTTGAGATAAAATGAGTGCAAGTTTAATGAAAATTTGCGGGGCAATATAGAAACTGCTTAGAATTTAGTTTTCTATTTTACCCAATTTAATATTCAAACCACAATTGATAACTGGCAGAAACGACAATTCATCAAACAACAAATC
>CAIVPY010000303.1 GCA_903907885.1 uncultured Bacteroidota bacterium | reverse complement strand
GCTATATTTATATTTACTGATAGTTCGTTCAACTTATTAAGTCCTTAATCGCTTAACAACCTGATACACTCATCAAGTTCTCGGATATATTGGTTAATTTTTAATTTTAACTCTTTTTTATCCTCACCCGATGAATCTATTTCACTCGCAATTTTAAGCAATTTATTCTTTTCTACTAAATTGGCAATGGTATTTTTATGTGTTTCTAGGTTTTGCTCGAGTTCTTGTGTGTGTTTCAGCACTTCTAAATATCTTTTTTTTAATTCTTCATGCTCTTTTAGTAGTTTTACTACTTTCAGTTCAATGTTTAAAAAAGTATAATTAGTGTTGGGTTTCATATTTATTAATTAAGATAGTAATCTATACTTTTCCTTTTTTATTTGAGTAATTAACAAGGACAGTACAGAAACAAATAATATGATTGAAATGCCAAATAGCATATTATTGATATATGGAATACTTATGTAAAATAGTGATGAAATTCCTTGTACTGCCAATGATAGTTCATTTAGAAAAACACCTGTTGCAAAACAATATATGAAAAACTCTGCCCATTTTCGGTTAATAATATATTTTGATACTAGCATATAAAGAATTATTAGAATAGAAATAATAGCTAATAAAACCAAATGTAAATAAGCAATTACGATAGGTCTAAAACCAAAAGCAAGTTTGCTTATGGATGGAACAGTAGAGCCCAACTGTAACATAAATTTTATACTAAGTGCAATTGCTAAATAACAGATTAAAAAATATACAATTTTGGGTAGTTGATTGTTTTTTAGTTTACCCCACATATTTTTTAATAATAATATCCAAGCATACATTTGAGATATGGCTGCTAAAAGAACTAATACATATAGCCAATTAGGAATATTTGCCCAAAGTGTTGATAGAAAATAGGCAGGAAGACAAGCACTGAAAAATAATATAAATATTGTTTTTTCTTTTTTAATCTCAATGTTCATTTTATTAGCAAATGCTACAAATAAACCCATGCAAGCAAAAAAGAACCATCCATTATATTGAAAATGAAGATAAAAATAAACTGATGACAAATAAACAAATTGGTTAGTAATTTTGTGCGTCATTGTATAGGCCAATACTGCTGTACCAATCGATGAAATGATGGCAAAAAGCAATCCAGCATTTATCCATTTTAATGATTGAAGAGACTCGGGAAATGAATCTGAGTTTTTATAAAACAATAATGCAAACGCAAATATTAATAATATTGAAGCTGAAGAAAATGCTATCGAAAACATTCCATATCCTTGTATAAAAAAGGATATGAGCATGCAGTAAGAAAGTATATTGTTTAGCCACAACAAAACACAAAATTTTCTTCTTTGTTTTTCAGTTAAAAATGGTTCATATAGTTGTGTGATAAATACCAATAAAGCTTGTGTAATCCATCCAGAAAATGCAAAATGAGAATGAGCATGCAAAATGTTTCGTTGTTCAAAATAAGGGAATTCAAATCCTATTTTATACCTCATCAACACACCCATACAAACAACAATCAACAGATTAATTAAAAGAGATTTAATCCAAAATGAAACAGGAAATTTTGACATTAGAAATATAATTTTCGATTAATAATACAAACAAGTTTTTCTGTTTCCATTTTTTTTAGAGTTCGTATAACAGTTTCAACTCTTAGTCCAGTTAGGTTGGCAATTTCTTGTCGTGTATGATTGACGAAATTTTTTTCATTGGCATTCATATTTTTTTTTTTTTGATTTTAAAAATGCTAATATTTTATCTTCGGGTGTATTATGAATAAGTTCACGGGCTGTAACGGTCTTGTTATATATTCTTCTTGCTAATGTTAATGTCATTTGATTGAGTAGTTTAGAATCATCAAGAAGCATTTTAAAAAAACTAGTTTTAGAAAGTATAAGTATAACCGAATCTTTTTGAGCAACTGCAGTGCAAGGGTAGGGTTCGTCTATAAACAAAGGGGGTTCGCCAAAACACGAACCTTCATAAAAAATACCTTGAATAAACTCACTACCATCATTATGTAAGTTAATCATTTTCACTTGTCCCTCAACAATTTGATAATAAAACAGTGCTTGATTGTCTTCGTAAAATATAATTTGATTTTTTTTATATCTTTTGGAAACACCCCCCCAAGCAATCAATATATTGGTATCTATTTGCATTGTTTTTACTACAATAATATAATTTTAACAATATTTATTTTAAAAAAGCAGCATAGTTTTTTAGAATTAGTAAATTGTTATATGTTCTTTGATCGTGTAAATTTTTATTATTTATACTGAGAAGGCTTAAATAACATAGCTTTCTTACTAAATTACTTTAACTATTAATTAGAGCATACATCCTTAATGATATTATTAGTTAGACTGGCAACATCAAATACTTGCGTTTATTGTTTTTAAGGAAAACGAATACTTATTTAGAATATGCTCAGGCAATACCATCGACCAGAAAATTCTATTTTTAGAGTTTAATAAATCTAAAATATTTATGATAATTAATAAGTTACCTACTAAGGACTGATTATCGATAAAGTTAAAACAACGCATTTGCTTGCAATCAAATACTATGTAATTAATTTTGAATATAATATAAAACCTATAAAACAAACGAAACTGCTGCACATTTAAATTGCAAAATCAAATGTGCTCGAAACATAAATTAGTTATTAATTACCCTTAAGCTTCTATTTTTCATTTTCACATTTTATCGTAGTTGAATCCAAAGGCTACTATTATATACCATAGTGGTAAGAGTATTATATGGTTTCGAAAACTTCTGGTTGTAAACTCTGTTTTTATTACATAATCATTAGTTAGCTTTACTTTAGGCGATCACACAAGAATGCTAGAGTTAAATTTTGTAATCTTATTTATAAATGTTTATTATGTCTCTAAAGTTAAATTAATACTCAATTTTATCTGTTTACTTAGCTTTTCAAGATGTGTAATATCATTATGTTTTTATGATTCGAGTCATAACATATAATAGTAAATAGTTGTCAATTTGATGTTGTATTAAATACTGAAATATGAAAAAAATAATTAAAAATTGTATCGTAGTTGCAGCAATGATAGCTGCTGGTTGTAATAGTTCTACAACTCCTCCAGCTACAACAGAAGGAACACAAACAGAAGCTACTGGTACTGGTCAATCAGGAGTTAAAGACGAAACTTCAAATCCTAATATAGTACAAGTTGCTGTTGGTAGTAAAGATCACACAACACTTGTGGCAGCAGTGAAAGCAGCTGATTTGGTTGACGCACTTAGCAATGCGGGTCCTTTTACTGTGTTTGCACCTACTAATGCAGCATTTGAAAAGCTACCAGCAGGAACTGTTGAGGGCTTATTAAAACCAGAGAAAAAAGGCGATTTGCAAAATGTATTAGGATACCATACATACGTAGGAAGTTTAAAAACAGATTATATGAATGATGGACAAGAATTTGATATGGTATTTGGAGGTAAAGTAAAGATTACCAAGAAAGATGGTAAAACATTTGTAAACGGCTCTGAAATTTTAGCATCTATACCAACTTCAAATGGAATTATTCATGTAATTGGAGATGTCCTTTTGCCAAAATAATATTAGGTTACTCTTTGAAGATTCAAAGAGCTATTATTTGAAACTCACAAAAAAACTGCATAATTACTTGTGCAGTTTTTTTGTGTTGAATTGAGAAGATGCTATTGTAATATTTTTAATTGCATAACAATTGAAATATTATTTGCTCTTTCTTTGATTAATTCAGCTTTTTCACCCGAATATAATTTATCAACTGATTGAGTAAATAATAAGACCCATCTATTAAATTGTTCAGTATTAAATGGCATACTTTCATGTATTAATTTATGTTTTAACATCGGGTTACCAATGTAGTTTCCTGTGTAAAAAAGCACATTTTCCCAAAATACATACATTGTGGGTAGATGGTTTTCCCAGTTAATATCTTTAAAAAACAATCCTATTAACTCATCTTTAACAACCTCTGCATAGAAGCTATTAACAAGTTTTATTATATCATTTTTGTTTTTAATATCATCAAGCTTTTCCATTTTTGTTTCAAATTATTTTCCCCAATTTGCTTTTTCTTCTTCTTTCCAAAGAGTAGGGAAAAATTTTCTTTGTTGAAATTGAGGGTGTAAATATTTTTTCCATTCAGAACCCCCAGTTGCCTGTTGATTTTCGTTTTTGCTATCTAAATAATGTTTAGCTGTGTTTAGATGTACCATTGGCCAAACAACATTATATAAGTTATCAAACTCTCTTAATTTACTTAATAATTCATCCGACATATTTGGCATTTCACCAAGTCTATCAGCAATAGTTTTGCCTTTAAGTTGGGTGGCTAAACCAATAAATTGATGAAGATATTTTTCTTCAAATAATGTTAAAGTAAGTGTTTTAGTACCTGTTTTTCTGTTTAAGCCAGCATCTTTCCAATAGATATGCTCGAAATATTCTTCAATTGAAGGATTCGAACTTAATCGTTGTTTCCCAGCTTCGTTTATTAAGTTTTCTAATCCCGTACAATGGATTTCGATAAATCTAAACTGAGCACTTTGAAAACCACTTGCAGGAGCCAATGTTGATCTAAAAATATTATAGTCGTCATAACTCATCCCATCTTTCATAATGTCAAAAGAGTTAATTAACATTTGAGTATAACGAATGATTCTTGTAAATTTAATTAACAGAAATTCTTCTGAATAAACGGATTTGGCTGCTACTTGTTTTATTTCATGTAACATCAATTTTAAAAATAATTCAGTTACTTGATGATACATAATAAAGATTTCTTCATCTTTATAATTTGTTCGGGGTTTTTGAAGTGAAAGTAATGTTTCAACTTCAATATAATCCCAATAATTTATTGGTTTAGCTTGTAATAACCCTTTTAAATAAGTTTCAGGATTTTCACCTAATTTCTCATACTTTTCAGTAATTTGATTTAGTAAATTATTAGTTGTCATATTATTTATAAGTCTTTTTTGTTAAAAATACGAAGTGAAATATAAAACGGCAAAATAGCCCACAATAATAATACAATACTAGAAATTAAAGCACCCAAAATTGTTCCAAAAAAATCGTTGAAAATAGCTCCTGTATAACCTAACAATGCCGATACATCAAGTTGTAAAAGTATTAATATTCTTGCCATATCAATTGGACTAAGCATAGTAATGCCAACCATAATGTGCTCAATTGGATAGTCGGCAAACTGAAATAAAATAAATAATACAATACCATCAAATAACAGGGCAAAGTATAACCATAACATTATTGAAATACCTATCCCTTTTGATTTATCGTGTGTTATTGCACTCGCAAAAAAGGCAATTGCTATAAATATTATACTTATCATACATCCAACAGCCATCATACTTAAAGCTATGTTTAAAGGAACGAAAAGAAGAAGAGGAACTCCGACCCCTACAATAAATGCACTTATTTGAGCCAAACATAATCCGATGTATAAGCTAATCCATATCTTGTTTCTTTTTACCGGCTGGCTTACCATTAAATCAATAAACTCTGAACTGTTATAAATATAAATTGTTGAAAAAATGATACTTACTAAGGGCACTATTAGTAACATAATATTTAGTAAAGTCAGAACTCCTTTTGTAGAATTATCTTCTAATCCGAAAATACTCCAAGCAAAAGCAGATAGTAATAAAGTGTAACCTAAGATGGTTTTATTTTTTATAATATCGAGCATTACAAATTTTATTAGCCTATTCATTTATCGATGCTTTTAAAATGTGTGTGATGGCTTTAGCAATTGATACCATTTGAGTTTCTTCTTTTAATTCTATTGCATTTTTATTAAATTTAATTTTTCCCTCTTGCATAAAAACTATTCGTGTTACTAACTCATCTAGCTCGCTTAATAAATGAGAAGTGATAATGATAAGTTTTCCATTATTTTTTTCTTTTAGTATTTTTTCTTTCAATATTTCAGATGCCAAAGGGTCTAAACCAGCAGTTGGTTCATCTAAAATTAGCACATCAGGATTAAATAAAAATGCAATAACTGCGCTTATTTTTTGAGTTGTTCCACCTGACAATGTTCGCATTTTCTTATTTAACAAATCCTTTATTTTATAAGAGTGAAGCAATTCTTCATCCAATTGATTTTCGTATTTTCTAATATTTTTTATCATATCTAATACTTGACCAATGTTCATGTTTTCAGGATAACGACCAATTTGTGGCATATACCCTATACCATTGCGATATAAATAATTATTTTTAATAGAAGTATTATTGACTAATACATCGCCAGAATCAGGAATAACCATCCCTAAAATACTTTTGATAAGGGTAGTTTTTCCGCAACCATTAGGTCCAATCAAAGCAATACATTCTCCCTTCTTAAATTCTACTGTTGTTGAGTTTAAGACTTGTAACTTGCCAAATTTCTTTGAAATACTATCAATTTTTATCATAAAATCAAAGCATGCATTAGGGGTTTTTCGTCTATAAAATTTGTGGGTGTTAAACTAGGTATAACTTTTTCTGATTTGTCTAACAATAGTGCAAAAAAACTTTGATATAATAGCATTACTGGACCATTGTTTTCTACAATCATAGAAAACAAACTTAATGGATGGTATGGCACGTCTCCAATATTGTTTTTATCTAAATCGTATCCATCGTATTTATCCCAATAATTTTTATTAAATATATTTAATACCAATGACCCATTGGTACTAACATCAAATGTATTATTTATGAAATTGTTTTCATGAATATTGTTATCCATGCAACTAGCTTGGATTTTCATACCCCAACCATTATTTTTAAAATCATTATTTTTTACATTAATTCTGCTTGTACCTTCCATAAATATTCCAATAGTGTTTGAAACAAAATGGTTGTTAACTATATAGCTGTCAGAAATTTCTTTTAATAATAATCCATAAGCAGCATCACCCCAATTATTAATAAAATAATTATTATACATTTTTACTTTATGGGTAAACATTACCGCAACTCCAGCACCATTATTTTTGAAAATATTTCCAATATAAGAATCATTATTTGAGAACATAAAGTGTAGCCCATACCGAATGTTTTGATATGAGATATTTCCTCGAATGGTTGAAGATGTAACAAATTCAAAATAGATTCCGTCACGGTGTCCAGTAATTTTATTCCCAAGTATTAGAAGACTATCGCTCTTCCAACAATGTATACCATTACCAATTTGTTGCTCTTCTTTACCAAATGCTTGAAGGGAGTTGTTTCTAATAATACAATTTTTACCAAATTGAATGTAAATTCCAAAGAAATTATCAATTAAAATATTGTTTTGAATGATAACATTAGTTGCGTCATAAACTTTTATAGCACCAGGATCGTCAAGTGTAGAATAGCCCGAATTCTTTATAGTTAGTCCTTCAACAATTGTATTGTTTGCTTTTATTGATAGTATTTCGAATTTTTTTTCTCCATCTAACACTGGATTATTAATGCCTTTAATATATAAAGATTTGTTAATAATAATATTTCCTTCTTTATATAAACCATTATTTACTTCAATTGTATCGTAGGGTTTAGCAATTAAAATAGCGTAATGAATATTTTTTATTTTTTTATTTTTACCTACACGAATGGTGTTTGATTTTGCTTTGTATATAAAAGACTGACTGCATAAAATTAGCAGTAAAAAAAATAATTTTACTTTACTAAATCTAGCCATAGTAATTTCACTGACACCTCTTTTTGCTGAAATTCGTTTGCATCTTTTACATTTGAAAATGCAGCAATATTACCACCCATAGGACTTTTAATATTATCGTTTTTTATTAAAATGGCGTTGGTTGTATTAATATATTTCTGTGGATTGGCATAATCAGCAATATAATAAACTGGATTTTCGCTATTCGTATTTTCAGATTTGTGTTTAATCATACACGCTATATCGTCAAAATAATACACTCTGTTTTTTTGGGTGATACATTGCGAAATAAATTTATCGTTTGCGATTGTCATTTTGCAAAAATCACAATTTGTTTTATTAAGCTTTGGTTGTTTAGGTTCCCCATTGCTACATGATGTTAGTAATGTAATTAGTATTAAAGAAATAAATGTATTTGTTTTGTTTATGGATACTTTTCTTAATTCAATTATTGTTGAAATTAAAAACAATATCCCTGCCGATATAAAAAACCAACCACCAATATCAGGTGATGAAAATGCGCCAAAATTCAATAGTTGTTTATAGCCTATTAGTGGTGGTTGATAAGCCATTCCTGGTACTATTATAGCGGCATTAGGGTCTAAGTTGTGTCCATAATTGTAATTCCATCTGTAAAAATCAATCATTGAAATAATTCCAAATAATACAAAAGATCCAAACAAAACATATAACAATTTTTTATTTGACAATAATGCTACTAATATGGCAAAAAGCGCAAATGAACTTATAATAAAAGGTAGAATTGTAAATTCAATAAAATTTTCACTATGTAAGGTAGCCATTCCAATGTAATGATTTAAACCATTAATGATTTCTACATTTCCACCTAACTTGTTTGCATATATCAATAGAACCAAACCTTCAGGGTATTGAGGGGCTTCTAATTCAATACTCCATATGGGAATAAAAATAGAAGAAATTAAGAGGGCAGCTGCAATTAATAACAACATGCGTGAAATAGATTTGATTTTCATGATATGTATTTTTTTTAACTAATAGGGTGCATGTTTGTTGCATGCACCCTATTTAAAATCAAAGAAATAACTTATTTTTTATTTCCCACCTAAACTAAAACTAATAGGTACATTACTTGATGCAGGAGATACACGAACATAACCTTGCATTTCTTGATGTAGCGCACTACAAAAATCGGTACAATACATTGGTGAAATGCCCACTTTATCTGGAGTCCATTTTAAAGTTTGAGTTTCACCTGGCATAATAAGCAGTTCAGCATTAGCCGCACCTTTAATAGCAAAACCATGTGGCACATCCCAATCTTGTTCAAGGTTAGTTACGTGAAAATACACTTCATCACCCATTTTTATACCTTCAATATTATCTGGTGCTAAATGTGATCGAATAGCTGTCATATATACATGTACAATTTTACCATTTCTAACTACTTTAGTTTCTTTTTCTCCTTTAGAAACATATGGATGATTGTTGTCTTCAATCTTAAACATTTTTATTGATTTGTCTTTGATTAAACTTGCCAAACAAGCTTGGGCATAATGTGGTTCACCAATAGTAGGAAAATCTAAAATCAATTTCATTTTATCACCGCTTATGTCAAATAATTGAGCACTTTGAGATAATTCAGGACCTGTTGGCAAATAACGATCTTTAGTGATTTTGTTATAGGCTATTAAGTATTTTCCAGTTGGTTTTTTTGTATCACCACCTACAACACACAAGTGACCTATTGAATAAAAAGTAGGTTGTCTATCCAATACTGTTAAGTCTTTTAAGCTCCATTTTACTAATTCAGACGAAACAAACATAGATGTATAAGCATTTCCATTGTCATCAAATTCTGTATGCAATGGGCCTAAGCCTGGTTTTTTAACTTCACCTTGTAATGCAGATTCATATTTAATAACAGGAATACCATCAAATTCACCATCAAAACTTTTTGCGGCAATGGCTTTTTGAATTTTATCAAAGCTAAATACTGGAATTACAGCAGCTAATTTACCACTTGCAACTATAAATTCTCCTGTTGGAGATACATCACAGCCATGTGGTGATTTGGGACAAGGTATAAAGTAACACATATCTTTTAGTTCTTTTGAGTTAAGAACTAATACCTCTGTTTTTATTTCTGAAGTTGCAGAATGTGTTTTTTCACTATAGGTGTTATGGGCATATCTTACAGTTTGTTTCTTAGCCTTTCCTGCTTTCAAGTATTCTTCAGCTTTCTTCCAATTTACAGCCATTATAAAATCTTTATCTTTTTGTGAAGCATTTACTTCTAACAAAGAGTTAGCTTGTTCTGTATTGTAACACGAGAAGAAGAACCATCCATGAGAAACTCCTTTTCCAGCACGGCTTAAATCAAAGTTTACGCCTGGGCATTCTATTTGGAAAGCAATATCCATTTTACCATCTTCTTTACCCACACTTATAAAACTTAAAGTTCCTTTGAAATTTTCTTTGTAAGTATTAATTGGCACATCGCCATTTGCATCATCCATTGGGACACTGAAACGTGTTCCCGCAACAACATACTCTGTGTTTTCTGTAATAAATGGTGATGAGTGATTTCCACCACTATTTGGCAATTCTATTATTTCTTGGGTTCTAAATGTTTTCAAATCAATACGAGCAACACGAGGTGTGTTATTGGCATTTCCAAATACCCATCTTCCATCTACTTCCCCATTTGTTTTAGATAATTGTACGTGATGCAAATCATCCCATGGAATAAAACCATGTGAAGTATTCAACATAGGTTTTGTTTCTTCGCTGTATCCCCATCCTTTTTCAGGATCAACAGAAAATACTGGAATTACACGAAGTAATCTACCAGAAGGAATTCCATAGCAACTCATTTGACCGCTAAAACCTCCACTCACAAAGTTATAAACTTCGTCATATTTACCTGGGGCTACATAAGCCTTTTGGGCAGCATCTGCACTAGTGGCATTGCTGGTGTTTTTTGGTCTACACGATAGCATTGAAAGCATCGTTAAACCAATTACTGTGCTAAGTATTATTATATTTTTTTTCATAATAATTAATTGATTATTTTTTTATAAAATTATTTTACTCCATCGTTTTTACGCATAAACTCAAGTAAGTTTCTTGCATCATCATCATTTAAACCTTGATTAGGCATACGCACTAAACACAATTCTAATGATGCTTGAACTTGAGGATCTTTGTCTATCATTGGATCTGGATTAGTAATAAAATTCATAATCCATTCAGGTTTTCTTCTTTCTGTAACACCTTTCCATCCTGGCCCAACTAATTTTTCATCTGTTAATTTATGACAAGCATTGCATTTTACGCTTTGAATTTTTTCACCAGATGCAACCATTGTAGGATCTACACTTGCACCAAGCACTACGTTTTCTGAAGAAAATTTACCTTCTCCTCTGTTTGGGTCGTAACTACTTTTGGCAGTTGTTTCAGTTGTTGTAGCTGTTGCTTCACTGTTAGTTGAATTGGAGTTATCACTACCACCACAAGCATAAACTATAAAGGAAATTGATAGAACCGCTAATACTTTTTTCATATTTTTTTTCATATTCATTAATGAAACAAAGGTGAATTAATTGATTTCAGCGATTTATGATTACGGTCATAAGAAAAACATGACATTTGCAAATTATAGCTCTACATAGATTTAGAATTCTCAATAAATATAATTAATATTTTAAGATTATGCGAAATGTTCAATAAAGAACTTACCACATTTTATAAATCTCTACATTATTTTCGTACATCAAATACAATCTGTCTTTTTCAACGCTACATTCCAATGGTCTAGAAGAAGGAAGGGCATTGCCATTATAAGAAAGGGTTTTAAGGTTATAAGAAAACAATGTGTTTTGTTTAATATAAAATAATTCATCATCAATAATTTTAAAGTT
>CAIVPY010000302.1 GCA_903907885.1 uncultured Bacteroidota bacterium | reverse complement strand
TAATAAACAACAAAATGAACCCACAACACGAAGCACTTAAAAAATTTAGTTATCAAATTAATTATGTCTTGACCAATTATACTTCTCACGGCATGGATATCAGTAAATATACCAGCGTAATGATTGGTGGTTTAGGGGGAAGCGGAATTGGTGGAAGATTGGTGAAAAACATTTTTTCTGACTCTTTTCCTGTACCAATCGAATGTATTGCAGATTACACTTTACCCGGCTATGTAAATAAAAGCACTCTGGTTATTTTAGGCTCATATAGCGGAAATACCGAAGAAACATTAACCATGTTTGGTGATGTGAAAGAACGAGGTTGCGACATGATTATTCTTACAGGTGGTGGTAAACTAGGCGCTTTAGCAGCCGAGAACAATATTAAAACATATCATTTAGAAGGCGGGTTTCAACCAAGAATGGCATTAGGTTTTTCATTAACCTATATGAACTTAATTTTTGCAGAGTTTATCAAAAAAGATATTACAGCAGAGTTAAAAGATATTATAATAAATGTTGCAGACACGGCTCCTTATGAGCAGGATGCTACCAAAATGTTTGAGAGTATTAAGTCGAAAATAAACAATAAATTTATTGTGATAACAGATGGCTATTTTGAAGCAGTAGGTATTCGTTTTGCTCAACAAATTCAGGAGAATGCAAAACACGAATGTTTTACCCATGTTTTGCCAGAAGCTAACCATAATGTTATTGAAAGTTATTATGGCGTTTTACCATCAATATATTTCTGTATAGATTCGGGCAAGAACGAAAGAACCAGTGCTCGATTTGAGTTTTTATCTAACCTACTTCAAGTGGATAACCATAAGGTAATAAACATCTCTTTAAGTGAGTTTGATTTAACAAGCGTGTATGAAGTTATCCATCGTTTAGATTGGTTAAGTATTTACGTTGCTGATTACCGTAGGGTAGATTCTTTAAATGTACCTAACATAATGGAATTAAAAGCATACTTAGAACAAATATAATTTGAGCTTTTTATCTAACATATTTAATAAAAACAAAGGAACAGATATTGATATGTCTGTCCCGTATACAAATCCAATAAAAATCGAGTTCCATTCACATTTAATACATGGTGTAGATGATGGCTCTCAAGCCATAGAGCACACCTTGGATATTTTAAAAGTGTATGCCGATATGGGCTATGAAAAGGTAATTACCACTCCACACATCATGAGTGATTATTACAAAAACGGCCCTGAAAACATTTTGCCAAAAGTAGAAGAAATAAGAAAAGGTTTAGACGAAAGAAACATTCAGATAAAATTTGAGGCTGCCGCAGAATACATGGTTGACGAGGGGCTAGAGCATAAAATTAATAATAACGAACCTTTGTTGACATTTGGAGGTGATAAAAAATATATTCTTATTGAATTACCATTTATGACCGAACCGCGTAATTTCAAAAAGGTTACCTTTGATTTGTTTATGGCTGGTTATAAACCCGTTTTAGCGCACCCCGAAAGGTATTTGTATTACAACCAAAACAAAGAAAAGGATTTTGAGGAAATGGTGGATCAGGGGATACTTATGCAGGCTAATATTTTGTCAATGGTTGGGTATTATTCAAAACAAGTTGAAAAGGCTGTAGAATATTTGATAGACAACAAAATGATAAATTTTATTGGCAGCGATGTGCATCATATTAAACATGCCGAAATCATCAGAAGAGATGCTTTTAAAACTAAATTATATAGAAAAGCCTGTAATTTAGATTTACTTAATAATACACTTTAAGATTTTATTAAGCATTATCCTTGGTGTAGTCACTTACCTTTACTGCATGTATTTAATAAGAACAAAATTACTTTTAATATGTATTTTTTTTAGCCAAGTACTGAGTGCTCAGAATTATGCTTTTGTTGACCAAGTAGTAAAAAATTTTAAAGACAGTGCGTATGAAAAAATTTTTGACAAATGCCATCCTGAATACAAAACGTATTTAAAAGACATTTCCCCAATTGTTCATATATGGACCGAATTAACCGGAACATACGGTCAATACCAATCTCATCGCTACGTTTCATACGAATTAGATTCAAGCCTTTATGGTATATATAATTACTACCAAATTGAAATCAAATTTCAGTATTTAACACACTTAATGAATGTTTATACCGACCCAAATAATAAGATAACAAATATTGGTTTTAATTCATCTGCCAAAGCATACACACCACCACGAAGTTTTGATATCAACAAAGCAAAAGAATTAAAAATAAAAGTGGGATTTGATAGTCTATCACTAAAAGCTTGTTTAACCTTACCAATTCCAAACACAAAGCCTCCTTTGTTGATAATAATTGGAGAAAGTGGCCCTACAGATAGAGACTTTGATTACGAGCCTAACAAACCGTATAGAGATTTGGCATATATGCTCACCCAACAAGGATTTTCTGTGTTGCGATACGATAAAAGATCAGTTGAGTATAATTTAAGTCTGATGAGTTTTTATAACCTTAAAAAACGATTTACTCCCGAAGAAGAATACTTATTTGATATTGATAAAATAATTACTCAAATGAAAAAGAGGAACGATATTGACACCAGTAAAATATATATTATTGGGCATGGTCAAGGAGGTTTTCTTTCGCCATTTATTGCACAGCATTCATCGAGTATTAAAGGCATAATAATGATAGGCACAAACTCGTTAAACACCCTAGAAAACATGATTGAACAATATAAATATTTGAAGGTAATGACTCCCGAGAAAGCCCATACTTACGAGGAACAGACTCGACACGCATTGTT
>CAIVPY010000301.1 GCA_903907885.1 uncultured Bacteroidota bacterium | reverse complement strand
TGGATGGGGCAAATTATTGGGAACCTTTTATCCAAATGGAAATTCTGAAACAATAACTTTTGCTTGGGCTCCTTCAAATACATCAAACATTTATTACACGGTCAAAAAAACGAATAATTTAGGTAATTCTATTACTGAATATTATGATGCTTTGGATCGGAAAATAAAAATAGAGTCAATAGGTTTTAAAGGAGCAATCTCAACTAAAATATGGTATTATGATGGAGATTTATTGACAAGCGAAACCAACAATTTCAATGCAAATGACGCTACTACACTTAAAATATCGTCATATTATTATGACAAATACAATATTTTAAATAAAAAATATTATAATGGTGTAAGGCTAGTAAGCTATGATTTAACCTATGGTAAAACCATAACAAAAATCACTGACGGGAAAAATCGTTGGAAATTAAATACCTTGGATGCTACTGGACAATTAGCAACTTGTACCGACAATAAAGGAAAATTAATAACATACATATATGGCTCTCATAATAAACTTATAGAAACAATCACTGATGGAAAATCAATCAGAGTAAACTATAATACGCAACTTAACAAGATAAGCATGCGTGACCCTAATACAGGAGAAATTTTATATGACTATAATGCTTTTGGTGAATTATTAGGAGAAAAGGATGCTAAAGGAAATGATTATTGCTATAGCTATGACGATCTTGGCAGAATAGTAAAAAAATGGGGAGGTAAAGAGGAATATACTTATGAGTATATTAACAATGCAGGTACATATGGGTTAGGACAAATCAAAACGCAACAGCTTAAAATATCTAATGTTAGTGTTCATAAATTAGATTACACTTATGAGAAATTCGGAAAAGTAGAAAGTGTTAAGGAATATAATAACAATAGAACTTATACCACTAACTATTTATATGACAATACTTATAACCGATTACTAAAAATAATTTATCCAAATATTACCTTAGAATATTTATATGATAATTATAATAATTTAGAAAAAATAAAACATGTTAACAGCAATTTGATTATATGGACTAAAGAGCTGGAGGATATAGATGGTAAAACCAAGCAAATTAGATATGGTAATGATTTTGTGACCCAATATATGTATGATAGTCATAGGCAATTGTCTGGTATAAACAGTGTAAATTCGATTCAATCCGAAACTGCACTAAATATTCAATATTCCTTTGAACTAACAACAGGTAACTTACTAAATAGGCAGTATGGAGGAGCCACAAATGAGGAGTTTACTTATGATATCCTTGATAGATTAACAAAAATAACAGAAACAATTAATGGTAGCAGTACAGAAAAAAATTACACTTTTGAAGACAATGGAAATGTTAAAACTATTGACAATAACAGTTTTTCAAACGGTGAAGGTCTGCAAACATTAACCTATAATGCTAATTTGAAACATGCAATAAGCGAGCACAAATTCTCAAATACAAATACGACAGTACCTTACCAATCTTATGAAGAACACGAATATATTTATACCCGTTTTAATAAGATTCAAGATATTAATCAGAATGATTATAATAATACTTTGCACATAGATTACGGTTTTAATCAGGAGCGAATACACACCAATATAGGTGATTACAATGGCAGTTTGAATTTGGATATTTATTATATTCAAAGTGCAAATATGGAAGTAAAATCAACATGGATGGGATCAGATGAAATCACTTATTTATATGCTGATGGAAAGCCTTTTGCCATCCATAGTACAGCCAATGATGATATATATTATTTACATACTGATTATCAAGGGAGCTTAATGGCAACTAGCTACAGCACAGGATATGTTCAAGAATATAGAAGTTATGATGCATGGGGCAGACCACGAGACCCATATACATGGGAATATCTGCCATATAATTCATTTGCGGGTTGCGGGTCGAGTTTAACCCTCAGAGGTTACACCATGCACGAGCATCTTGAATGGTTTAGTTTGATAAACATGAATGGAAGGCTTTACGACCCAGTTTTGGGAAGAATGTTGAGCCCTGACAATTATGTTCAAAGCCCTGATAATACCCAAAGTTATAATAGGTATTCGTATGCATTTAATAACCCACTAAAATATACCGACCCTAGTGGAAATATATCATTATTAGGTAGCTTGTTTATTGCTGGGGGAGCCTATCTAGGGGGAGCTGCGGCTAACAATTGGCAATTTAATCCGATAAAATGGAATTATAGCAGTCCAAGTACTTACTTTGGAATTGCTCTAGGGGGCTTAGGTGGCGGAGTATTATATCTTGGTGGAATTGGAATGCCTTTTAGTATTGGTGCAAATATAAGTGGTATGACATTGCCTATTGCTCGTATATCTGTTGGGCAAAATAGTACAGATGTGAGTTTGGGCTTTGGTAGTGATGCTTATGGTGGGTATTTGGGTTCTGATTTTGTTATTAAGCATAATAGAAAAAATAGTGGTAATGATTTGACAATGAATGATGCTACTAGAATATTGGCGATGGAAAGCATTGCAAGTGGTGACGATGTTCTTTGGAAAAAAGAATTAGGCGAAAATGGAGTTATTGAAATTTTTAAATATAGGCTTGATTATGATGGATGTTTCTTGCAAATGGGTTATAATAAAAACGTAAACGACAACTCAAATTACAATTGGATTCAAACAGTTCACACTAATTTATATAATCAAGAAACAGGTCCATCTTTCAATGATGGATTTGACAAACCTTATTACAATGACCATTTTTCAGCACCAGTAAGAAGCGGATATACACTCACATTTAACGACCGCCCTGGGCAAAGGCCTAGAGACAAGGATTTCTTTATTTTTTGGAGAGCAGAGACTTCATTAGTCAATATTGATACAAAAGAACGATTAATAACATTTAGCTGGGGTTTTTGGATTGCACCACCTCAATATGGAGGAACAATAAATTTATATAAAATGGAAATTATTCCTAAACCATCAGATTTCCATCTAAGTTTCTTTCCTAAAAAATAACAATATGAAAGCTCCGAAATTAATTCCAAGGTACAAGGTTTATTTATTTTTACTGTTATCCTTATGTGTTATGACATATATTTCATATTCTCAAAAGAATAAACATAAATTATATGTTGTCAAATTATTCGATAAAAAAAATGGCAATACATTTATTTTGGATACAAAAAAGATTAATGTTTCTGCCTATAACAAAAATGGAAAATTATTGTGGAAAACCGATCCATATATGGACGCATATCTACCACACTATTTAATTGCACGCCCAACAATAACTTATTTTAAATTAGGTAATTTTGCAGAAAAAGATGTTATATTTATTAGCTATAATAATAAACGGTTTGGTTATATTTTGAGAGCTAATGGAAAGTTTTACTTTCAAGGTCAAGATTAAAAAAAATTATGAAAAAACTATTATTCATCTTACTTGTTTCACTGTCATTATTTTTAGTTTTTGAGTCATGCAATAAAGATATTGAGCATCCAAATAAAATTAAATCAATTAAGATTGCTCGTTATAGTTATTATACTCTTAGTACTCCATTTTTATTTTTAACCACTATTCCAACTAACCCTGATACTAATTTATGGCTTATTAATATTGTTGCTCCTGATTCTGTTTTGAATCAAGTTAGACAAAGAGGTTATGATTTGTATGAAAAAACTGATTTTAAAAATGTAAATTTAAAGAAAGGTTTGTATGTTGAATTTGAATTTTACAACACAAAAATGAAAACAGAAGGGTATATATATCCGCTACCTAACATATTTTTCAATTTGGTTTCTAAAACATTAAAAGAAAACAATATTAATGACTTAGACATTGCAGTAAAGAAAATAAATTATATGAAAGATTAGTGATTTAATGAAAATCTAAATGATTGTGTTAGGATGGTTGAGACTGAGGATATTTCTTCACCTTCAGCAAGAAGCGAATGGGGAGCAACTACTGCGAGTATTGGTGAAGAACCTCCAATCGTAAATCAATATGGAAAAAAATCAATTACATTAAAGCAATTTCAATCTGAATATGCAGGTTGTTTAGAATCTGAAATTATAGGTGGTCAAAGCTCAAAATTTGGTTATACCTTTCCAAATAAAATTTTAGGAAATGGGTCATTTGTTCTTCTAAATAATGGGGATGAGGTAGATATGACTCATTTTATGGTTGTTGGTAGAAGAGGAGAGTTTATGGGGGTGATAAATGAAATAACTCAAATCGGCACAAGTAGTTTTTTCTACGGACAAGACTTGTATTCAAATAAACTAGGGGTTAATTTTTTTACAAGATATGATGAAGTTATTAAACAAAATCCGATAAGGATTTCTGAATATATATATTGGTTCTTATCAAATCCCGAAAACACAAAACATTAAACAATGAAAAAACTTAAAATTGCAGTAATTATAGTGTTTATCTTTATAATTATCCTTTTATTATGGGGGTTCTTATATGATAGGTTTCTTAATCCAGAAATGATTAAAGGTAAGATAAATGTTGAAAAAGCATCTAATTTACGAATTGGCATGAATAATAATGAAATATTTGATATAATGGGAAAAGCTGACACTAAACTTCAACTTGATAAACATAAGACATTATTAAAATAT
>CAIVPY010000300.1 GCA_903907885.1 uncultured Bacteroidota bacterium | reverse complement strand
GTTTGTGCTTGTCTTATTGTCTAGGGTTTTGAAATATTGAATCCCTGGTGCAAAGTTTTGGTTCGCAAATCCATATCTCAAGGTGGTGGTAAGATAAGTTCTATCTCGTCCTAAATAATACTCTTCATTACTACCAGAAAATATTCGATAGCTTACATTGAAATTGGTGTACAAACCTTCCACCGTATTGAAACCAAATGCAAACAACAATGGGTCGAAGGATAAAGATTTACTTAAGCTGTCGTTGCGTTTGCTGTAAGTATATCCGCTAAATAGCACTTTGCCGAAAGTGATTTTATTTCTTACCCGTGAGACTGAATCAAGGTAGTGCGGTGTATGCTGTGCTTGGTATATACTATCTGATTTTCCATAGTGTTTTTCCTCTTCAGCAGTTAACATGATGGTTCGCGTGGTTTTCCAATAATTGCTGTCTTTTCGGTTGGCATTTCTATCAATTTTAAAAGTTTCGTTACTAAAGAAACCAGGGGGGAAACTACGATTGAGGTTGTAGTTGCTCATGCTAGCCATGTTCACATCATTGGCACCAAATCCAAATACTTTTATATGACTATAAATTTTCATTTGCATAGGCACCCAAGTATTATTGATGTTAACCATTTCTTGTTGCAAATTCACCGTATCTACAAATTGTATTTGCGCATCTTTTGTGGCCCTCAAATCAGCACCATATATCTGATAATCGTTTGATGTGATGTAAATATAACCTTGAAACAATGGATCTCCTTTGCGCAATGGAATAATTTCAATTTTGTTTACCTCTTTGTTATCTATATAAAAACTGCCTTTAAACTTATATTTATAGCTAAGTGTAGCCAAGGGTGCAATAGGCGATACAAAAGGTCTTTCGCTATAATAGCTTAGGTCTATGGTAGGCTCATACAAATTGAAGAATACATCTTTTACCCTGTTCCAACTAAAGCCTTGCTTCTGACCTGCTACTTTGCTTGCCATCATTTCCTCTTTATTATTGTCAGGTTTTTCAAAGTAATATTTTGCAGAAGATTCTGATAAATATACAAGACCTAAATCATTTGAATCAATCACTTCACCATTGGCAACTAACTTCAAAAAGAAGGGCATATTTTTAGGTACTTCCAAAAGTTTTACATTCGATTTCATATACACATCGGATGAGAATGATTTCACTCTATCATAGTTTTCTTTGCGCTTTTTGATGGCCTGCTTAATTATGCCCAAAGCCGGGTCAACTGCATTGGCCACAACCGTTATCGTTTTCATCTGAATGTTTTCAGACTTCATTTTAATGACCAAGTTTTGTGTTCTTGTTCTTAAGCCAAGTTTGATTTTTTGTTTTTCATACGTTAATGACTGAACCACCAAAGTAGCATTGTTAAACTCCTTTACCTTTAATTCAAACTCTCCATTTTGATTACTAGTTGTGCCTATCTTACTTTCTTCTAAATACACATTGGCATATATAACAGGTTCATTGTATTCATCCACCACTTTGCCTTTTAGGCTGATGTAGTTTTCTTTTACACCCAAACATTGCATAACAAAAGCTGTGCGATATGCTTGTTCTATCAACCGGTTGTACCTACCAGAAGAACCACCATGCCCGCCTTCCATCACGGTTTTGAATAAAAGCATATTGGTGTCGGTTTTCAATTCTCTTAACTTAGCTACCCATTTGGCAGGCTCCCAGTAGCCCACTTGGGCATCGTTGTAGCCTGCAGTTACAAGCATATGAGGATATGCCTTTGCTTCCACATTATCATATGGCGAATAGGATTTCATGTAGTCATAGTATTTCTTAATTTTTGGGTTACCCCATTCTTCAAACTCACCTGTGGTTAAAGGAATACTCTCATCTAACATGGTATTGATAACATCCACAAAGGGTACGCTTGCTATTACACATTTGAATAAATCAGGTCGCATATTGGTAACAGCCCCCATTAACAAACCTCCAGCAGAACCACCTTCTACAGCTAGTTTAGCTGTGCTAGTATATTTTTCTGTTATCAAATATTCGGCACAAGTAATAAAATCGGTGAAGGTATTTTTCTTATGCAACATTCGGCCATCGTCATACCATTCTTGACCCATTTCTCTACCACCTCTGATGTGCGCAGTGGCCACTATAAAACCCCTATCAAGTAAGCTAATATTGAGTTGGTTGAAATCGGGCATAGAACTAGCCCCATAGCTACCATAGCCGCTAAGAAGTAATGGATTGTTACCATTTTTGATCATTCCTTTTTTATATGCCAAGGTTATAGGTATCATCATACCATCTTTGGCTTTGGCCCAAACCCTTTCGCTAGCATATAGGTTAGGATTATACTTCCCATTGATACTATCCATATCATAAAAAGTTTGTTTTTTTGTGTTTAAATCGTAATTAAACTCTTCCGAAGGAGTAACCATGTTTTCTGCACTGTACCTTATTTCATTGGTCTTTTCGTAATCATAATCTTCAATATTAAAAGATAGGCTACCCAATGTTATTTTTGATTTTAAGGTATCAATTTGATTGGTCTTTCTTTGCTTAATCAAAATTCTTTGCTCTACGTTTTGTTGCTCGCTCCATATAAGGTAGTTCTTCAATAAACTATAACCAGAAAACAAAATTCCTTTTCGGTGTGGAATTACCACTTGCCATTCTTTACAAGACTTTGCATTTATTGGGGCTTTCATCAATTGTTGGTTCAGGGCATTGTAATTGGTTTGTATATAAAACTCATCCCCTTCATAGTGATTGATATCGTAAAGCAAAGCGGCTTCTCTTTTCTTAAACAAAACCGGTTTTGCATGCACATCGTCTGCACTCCAATACCAAGCTTCACTGCTTTGGCTTTTGCTTGCTTCCATGATGATGAATTTTTTTGATGATGAGCGTTTAAGTCCGATTTCGTATGTTTTATCAGGCTCTTCGTAAAGTAACTCATCATCGATAGGGTTAGTT
>CAIVPY010000299.1 GCA_903907885.1 uncultured Bacteroidota bacterium | reverse complement strand
CACACGAATTATTGGTTGAGTTAAAAGAAAAAGGCTACAGCGATGAGCAAATTGCTTATCTCCTAGGATCCGATGCAACAGATTCAGATGTAAAAGCACTTCGAGATTCTTCTGGCATAAAACGTGTTTTCAAAACCGTTGATACTTGTGCTGCTGAGTTTCCATCACCAACCAATTATTTTTACTCAACCTTTGATGGTGAGAATGAAAGTATCCCAACAGACAATAAAAAAATTATTGTATTGGGTTCGGGACCAAACCGCATTGGCCAAGGTATAGAGTTTGACTATTGCTGTGTGCATGGTTTGTTGGCTGCCAAAGAAAGTGGTTACGAAGCCATCATGATTAATTGCAATCCTGAAACGGTTTCAACCGATTTTGACATGGCAGATAAATTGTATTTCGAGCCTGTTTTTTGGGAGCATCTATTAGAGATTATTGAGCTTGAAAAACCTGAAGGTGTAATTGTTCAGTTGGGTGGTCAAACGGCTCTGAAATTGGCAAAAAAACTACACCAAAAAGGCATTAAAATTATTGGAACTAGTTTTACTGATATGGATATTTCTGAAGACCGTGGTCAGTTCTCTGATTTATTAAAAGAATTAGATATTCCATACCCGAATTATGGTGTTGCCATGGATGCTGATGAGGCCATTGCAGTAGCTCATAAGGTGGGATATCCTGTGCTTGTGAGACCTAGTTATGTATTGGGTGGACAAGGAATGAAAATCGTTATTAATGATGAGGATTTAGAAAAAGCAGTGATTGACTTGTTAGGCGATTTACCTGGCAATAGCATTCTTATTGATCATTTCTTAGACAGGGCTGAAGAATCTGAAATAGATTTAATATGTGACGGAGAAGATGTACATATAATAGGCATGATGGAACATATTGAGCCAGCTGGTATTCATAGTGGTGACTCAAGCGCGGTATTACCACCATTTAGTTTAACTGCAAACGTGCAACAACAAATGGAATCCTATGCAATTAACCTAGCGCATAAAATGAATATTCGAGGTTTATTAAACATTCAATTTGCTATCAAAAACGAGAAAGTATATGTGATTGAAGCAAACCCTCGAGCAAGTCGTACTGTGCCATTCATAGCCAAAGCCTACCAAATACCTTTCATCAACATTGCAACCAAAATAATGATGGGATCCCATAAGTTGAAAGACTTTACATTTGAAAGAAAGTTGGTTGGATATGCTATAAAAGAGCCTGTTTTCTCATTCGAGAAATTCCCAGGTGTGAATAAAGAATTGGGTCCTGAAATGAAAAGTACAGGCGAAGCCATTCGCTTTATCAAAGACCTTCACGACCCTCTTTTCCGTCAGTATATGAAAGAGAAGAGTATGTTCTTGAGTAGGTAATTGGATTTTTTTGAAAGATGTTTACTTAAATTTCTTAACGACTTTTTAAAGGTAAAACATGTTGCTTTGAGTGTTTTGTAATGACTATACCGATTTTTGTAAAGTCATATATTAGTTTAATTAAATACGAAATGTTATTGTTCTGATTTTAGTAGTTTTGAATGCTTTATTATCAAACCGAAACTTAAATAACATATGAAAACTATATTTTTAATTGTTTCTTTATTATTATTTGGAAGTCTTGTCAAAGCACAATCGATAGCTGTTTCAGAAGGGGGTAAACGCTTTGTATTTGTGATTAAACCCTCAACAAGTGAA
Source organism: uncultured Bacteroidota bacterium (assembly GCA_903907885.1). GTDB lineage: Bacteria > Bacteroidota > Bacteroidia > UKL13-3 > UKL13-3 > RGVD01. The sequence continues at coordinate 1,739 of CAIVPY010000299.1, read as the reverse complement.
GCCGAATTGAAATATGCAGATAGTTCATTTAAAGCCAATGGCATTCAAACCAAAATTCGTGTGGCGAGAAAAAACAAGAAAATTTGTAGGCTAAACATTTCAGTAAATTGTGACAAAGGAAAGTCGAACTACCAAACGGATAATCCAAAAGAAATAATGGAAGGTATCAGCATCTTAGTGGATAGGAGACAAAATGCTGGAGCAGCCTTATGTGTAGGCAGGTGCAAATAAACTTATCAGCTTTGTTAATTTCTTCACCAATAAACATAATCATTGCTCTGAAGATTTCTGGCCAAAAAACCAAGAGTTAAAATGCGTCTATGATAGACTACACCCCCTTTGAACCTATAGTTAAAGAGTCTTCAATTAGAGTGAAATAGACTTTGTTTGAAAATTCAAACGATCTTGGCATGTTGCCAACATTTAACATACATAATCTTACAAGCGTGGTTTGCAAGTTTATTATAGACTTATCATAAGCAAGCTTTAATGCATATTGGCAAACTCATATTTCTGCCCTGACTTTATTTCAGTATCTATAACATTCTCTTTAGGTGGGATAGGGCAAGTGTATTTAGTTGAGTAGGCACAATAAGGATTGTAAGCCAAATTAAAATCTATGATGGCATTGTTGCCCTCGGGAATGGTAATATCAATGTATCGGCCTCCACCATAGGTTTCGTTACCATTTGTTTGGTCACCAAAAGGAATTAAAATAAATTTCTCATACCCTGTTTTTTTATTTACCGCTTCAAGTATTGTTAATTTGTAAGGCTTATCATGCAAATTGAAACTGGCATAGCCAAACACCCTATAAGGTTTGGTTCTATCGTGTGAATGTGGCAAATCAAACACAGGGCTTTCGTTAAGTTTTTCTATACTAGCCTCAACCTTGTAGGTTTCGTCTATTTCAAAAAATTTAAGTCCCGTAAATTTATCAAACAAATGACTATCGAGAGGGGTGCTACTTTTATTAAAAAATTCTTCATTTTGCTTCATGCGTTGCGAAGCTATTTCTTGAATGTATTGTTGGTTGTTTCCGCAAGCGATGAGCAATAACAGCGCAGAAGCAAAGAGCAGTTTTCTCATTATTTTACCGAAACAGCTTTCACTTGAATCACATCCTTTTTAGTAGCATTGCCATGCACAAAAGCTATTACTGTCAAATTATCTGTGTTCCAGTTTTTCAACTCTTCGGAAGTCGGCTTGTAGATATATCGCTTTCTAAACACACGACCCGCATCTAGCTTAGCTTTTAATAAATCACCATAAACGCCTGTAATTACTTTTCTTAGCACATTGTCGTGTTGGTAATCGTCAATGAAAAGCACATCACCATTGTCAAATTTCTCTTGTAAATCTATAATCTTATTTTCAACTATATCTACTGTTATATATTGTGAATCGGGTATAGTTTGAGTATATACTAATTTTAAATCAATTATTACAGATTTAATCGAAGCATTGTAAACTATACTTAAAGTATCAATATTAACAACAGATGTTGATTGGGTTAATTCTTTCGTTACATAATTACTCCATAAATTATCATTCAACAACATCTTAGCTTCTCCATCATAAAGTTTTCTATTAATACTACCAACAGGTATATGGTCATTTGAGCCTAAATATCCATATAACAAATTAGCTTCTTGGGTTCTAAAATCTTGTTTACTTACATGCGGTGGCTTGTTAATTGGCTCTGTAAGTGTTTTTAAAGTAGCGTTTAATGGATGGTT
>CAIVPY010000298.1 GCA_903907885.1 uncultured Bacteroidota bacterium | reverse complement strand
CCTGAAAATATTACATTTAATACTGGCAAGTCGTTAAATAATTTGCTTATGCAAGAAATGTCTTTAGATGATTATACTAATTTGATTATTAAAACATATTTAGATAAATATGACGAAAATGTTATTTCGGTTGCCAAAAAACTTAACATTGGAAAATCAACAATTTATCGAATTATAAAAAGTGATTCATACCAAAATTTAATAAAATAACTAACGATGAAAAAAACGCTAATTGCTGTAGATGACGAGCCAAGCATTTTAAAAGTGCTTGATTTTTATTTTGGAAAGACCTACAATGTAGTTTCTAAACAAAATGGAAAAGACGCACTAGAATGGATGCAACAAGGGGTTGTTCCAGACATTATTATTGCAGATGTAAATATGCCAGATGTAGGTGGGATTGAGTTTATTTTGCAAATTAGATCGAGTGGGTTTTTTAGAGATGTTCCCCTAATCATGTTAAGTGGAAACGAAAAAAGTGAAGACAAAATTAAAAGTTTGAAAGCAGGTGCAGATGATTACATGACTAAGCCATTTAATCCAGAAGAGCTTGAAGCTAGAATTGATAATATTTTCAGACGTATTAAAAGAGTTTAGTTATGAATACAACTAACGAACGTATTGCATTTATTAGCAATAATGCTGATATAATATTAGACTTTAGTCTTACTTTTAAACATAATTATCAAATATTCAACTTTGATAATATATATGATTTTGTGCAATGGACCAATAAAAATGAACCAGTAAAGCTCATTATTACTCATACTGATTTAAATGATATAAATGGAATTACATTAAGGCGAAATTGTAAGAACATTGCTCATACTGCAAATGTACCTTTTATAATCTTAGTAGATAAAATTACAGAGCAAGTTAAAAATGTTGCTATTAGAGAGCAATTTGCTGACATTTACCAACACCCTGCTAACGTAAAAGAATTTATTACAAGAGCTGACTACTTGATAAAAAACCCACCTAGGTATCACAAATCAATTTTTGAAGATCAGCAGGATTTTCCTAAATATCACATGCCCAAATTAAAGAGGTTTTTTGATATTATAGTTTCATTATCTGCTCTTATCGTTTTATCTCCTTTGTTTTTAATAGTTTCTTTAATTATTAGACTAGAAAGTAAAGGTCCTGTTTTTTACTTTGCTAAACGTGTAGGGACAGGTTATCAAGTATTTAAGTTTTATAAATTTAGGTCAATGAGGCAAGGAGCAGATACCATGTTAAAAGATTTACAACATTTAAATCAATACACAGCCAAGGTAAATATAGATGCTAATAAAGATTTCATGAAATCGTATAAGTGCGAAGAGTGTATTTCAAACAATACCGAGTGTCAAAAATTGATGTATATGGATGGGGAAAAAGTATGCGAGAAAATTGTTGCTGAAACTCGGAAACAAGTAGGTGGAGCTACTTTTACAAAAATCGAAAATGACCCAAGAATTACCAAATTTGGAAAATTTATACGTAATTCAAGTATCGATGAATTGCCACAATTATACAATGTATTAATTGGAGATATGAGTATAGTTGGAAACAGACCATTGCCATTGTATGAAGCTGAAAAAATAACAACTGATCAGTTTGCTTTAAGATTTGCTGCACCAGCTGGTATTACAGGATTATGGCAAGTTACTAAAAGAGGAAAAGGGGGAGTAATGAGCGAAGAAGAGCGAATGGAATTGGATAATGATTATGCCAAAGATTACTCATTTGGAAGAGATATAAAATTAATATTAAAAACCATTCCTGCTTTATTGCAAAAAGAGAATGTTTAACAAATAGTATTATTTAGCCTGAAAATCCTCAACTTAAAAGTTGGGGATTTTTTTATGTTTAATTTTACTTACTAATATATTAGTGAAAATTCTAAGATGATGGTAATTATTTGCAGTTTGAGTCAAGTTCCTATTAAATGTCATGTTTTTTTGTGAATACTATCACATTTAGCCTTGACACCTATCATTGAAGCGAAGTGTCTATTCAGCATATCTTTGTCCCTGTAAATTAAATATTACATAACATTCAACACATGAACAATTTTATGAAAATCAGAACAACAATTTTTCTAATTGCCTTTGCAATTAGCATGTCAGTTTTTGTGCAAAGCTGCACTAAAACCAATGTAGAAACTGTAAACAAAACAGAAGCTCTTACCGAAAGTGGCTTTGTAACTAATGCGGATCTTCCTGTACCTTTAAACTTAGTGATAGATACAACCTATCTTCAGGAAAAATCACACAGTAATGTAAATTGGAAATCTAGGTATTTTGATTTCTCAGACACTTGGTTAACTGGTCGTTTTGGAGAATTTCAATTTGTACCAGATTTTAATGTGGCACCTAATAAATTAGGTGGTGTGCATGCTCCAATGGCAAAAGGTGTTCAGTTGAAAAATTTAAATTTCAACGAAAAATACCCTGCAGATCAGTTTTGGTCAACTGGACCTAACACACAAGGACCTCCATGTTATTTTAGATTTAACGCAAGTGATCTTTCTAAAAACTATTTAAAATTCTATGTATTGGTATCTACTTTTTGTACAAGCGAACCTGGTAGAGATGGTTATATACAATGCGGACAAAGTTACATGGGAACACAATGGTTAGATTCTACAAGAAGAGTAGTTGACCCTACAAGTGATACTTGTTGGTTAGTTGCTCAACCTAGTACATGGAAACAACAAGGTAATGGATATACTGTAACTTGTGATTTTACATTTAACAGATACTTACATAATCCAACTGGTAAAATTGATGGTGAACCTATAACTAAACCTGTAAATCTTTATTTATCTTATAATGGTACGAAAGATTTCTTGACTAATGGTGGACCTGCAGGTTCTATTAGAACTGGATTTAGTGCATCTTTTATGTTTAAAAGATCTGACTACTTTGACAAAACAGCTACTAAATTGTATTTGAAAAATCCTACCGCTGCTGAAAAAACAAATTCAGATGCTGCATTTTTAGTAAACAAAACTTACGGAACTTATTCTGGTTCGGTAGGAGATGAAATATATGTAAATGCAAATATG
>CAIVPY010000297.1 GCA_903907885.1 uncultured Bacteroidota bacterium | reverse complement strand
GGTAGTTTTGCTTGGCAGCCTACTACAGCCATGAACAATCCCTCTGCGATAAAACCTTTTGTGAAACCAAGCAATGATATAAAATATATTCTCTCAGCAAGCATAGGCACTTGTGTGCAAAGAGATACCGTAGAGGTGTTTGTTACCCAAGTGTCGGCCAATGCAGGTATTGATAAAATAGTTTGTTTGGGCGATAGTGTGCAACTAGATGCCACTTCATTAGGCAATGTGTTATGGCAGCCTATTACCTTTTTGAGCAACCCCAGTCTCACAAAACCTTATTCAAAGCCTAGCTCCAATATTGATTACATCCTAACAGCAAGCAATGGTACTTGCATAAAAAGAGACACCGTAAAAGTAAGTATGTTTACCAGCTCATCAGCCGATGCAGGTAGCGACAAACGCATTTGTGCAGGAACAGGTGTTTTGTTAAGTGCAGGTTCGGCTACTACTTACGAGTGGACACCTGCTTATTTCATCACCAACAGCAATTCACAAACACCCTTTGTTAACCCTCCAATAGACACTAGCTATTATTTAAAAATCACCCTTGGCTCGTGTATAGGTTTTGATACCGTGAAGATAAAAGTAATACCCATGCCAACTGTTAAAGCTGTTGACGATATGCAAGTTTGTATGGACGATTCGGTGCAATTGAATGCCCAAGTTACCAATGCCAACAAGTGGGTTTGGAAATCACAAGTTCAACTATCAGACACAAGTATTCTTAATCCTAAAGCTAAAATCACGCAGAATTCTGTTTTTATCATCATGGCAAGCGATAGTTCAAAACTTTGTTTTGCATACGATACTTTGGTTGTTAATCCATACCCCATAGTAAAAGCCATTTACTCAGCTGATACCTACAGTGGCGAAGGGCAATTGAAACCCGTATTTAACAATACCAGCCAGAATGCTACAAAGTATAATTGGTGGTTTGCTGATAGCTTAAACAGCACCTCAAAAGATAAGAATCCAGATTTTACTTTTATAAAACCAGGAACCTATAAAGTGAAGCTAGTTGCCAAAAACGATTATGGCTGCATGGATTCGACAATCAAAGAATTTACAGTATTGCCCAATGGCAAGTTATATATCCCCAATGCTTTTACTCCCAATGGAGATATGGTGAACGAGGTGTTTAAATTTGTGTATCCAGAGTCGGCCTACAAGAAAGTGGAGATGATCATTTATAATCGTTGGGGTGGATTTATGTATGAAACATCAATGCCGGGTGGCAAATGGTGGGATGGAACTTTTGAAGGAGCTCCTGTTTCAGAAGATGTGTATTTCTACATTGCCAAAACCATAAAGACAACGGGTGAAACTACAGAATACCACGGTACGATTACTTTACTGAGGTAAGGATTTTTTTATATTATGGGGTAGACAAAATTGATTATTTAGGCTCAAAAAAAGCCTGTGAAAAATGTATTTCACAGGCTTTTTTATTTGGTTAAAGTCAATGCTTATTTCTTAAACAATTGCCAAATATCGTTACCAAAAATCAAAACCATGAGGGATAATAAAATAATCATACCAGCAGTTTGAACTCGTTCTTGTATTTTTATACTGATAGGTTTGCCTATAATCATTTCGATAATTAATAGCACCACATGACCTCCATCTAATGCTGGAATTGGCAATACATTGGCAAATGCAAGTCCTAAAGATATAAGAGCAGTTAATAACCAAAACTTACTCCATATCCACTCACCTCCATAAAATTTAGCAATACCAATTGGGCCTTGAACGGCTTTGTTTACAGCAATATCACCATTGAATATTTTGCCCCAACCTTTAATTTGGCTGCTAATGGTTTCAACTGTTTTGTTCCATCCAGCAGGAAACGATGCAAAAAAACCATACTGAATGGTATCATAAGCAAAATCTTTAGTATCGGGGCTAAACCCTACTTTACCATTTTCGTCAATAGCTACTTCAATTTTTAAAGTATCTGTATTGCGCAATATGGTAAACATGCTTTTGGTATTCTTTTTATCTTTTAGCAGTTGTTGAAACTCATCAAAAAATGAAAACGAATTACTGTCAATGGCAAGTATTTTATCATCTACTTTTAATCCAGCCTTTTCGGCATTGGCATTAGGAGCAAGAAGAGCAATGAAAAATGTTTGTCGAGGTGCTAGAAATTCTGCTTTTGTATTTTCTGAAAATTTAGCAAGAAAAGAAGCTGGCAATTCTATTTGTTTTGTTTCACCATTACGGTCGATGGTATAAACCGTTTTGTTTCCTAGTAATTCATCGCTACCCAATGCTTTTTCAAAATAAACAATAGGCTTGCCATTCACCGAAACCAATTTATCTCCTGTTTCAAAACCCACTTCTTTTGCCAAGGCACTTGCTACCACACCGTTTTTAACCGATTCGTTTTTAGTAAATCGTTCGCCATAGTAATAGCTCATCATGGCAAAAATGAAAACACCCAAAACCACATTGAAAATAATACCACCAAGCATAACAATCATGCGTTGCCAAGCTGGCTTGCTTCTAAATTCCCAAGGTTCTGCAGGCTGAGCCAACTGTTCGGTATTCATGTTTTCATCAACCATACCTGCTATTTGCACATAGCCTCCCATAGGAAACCATCCTAGGCCATATTCAGTATCTCCTTTTTTGATTTTAAACAAAGAGAATTTAAGTATATTGGGCATAGGGAAAAGAAAATCGAAAAAGAGGTAAAATTTATCAACCCTGATTTTGAATAATTTTGCAGCTAAAAAGTGCCCTAACTCGTGTATTACCACCAATATAGAAAGTGCGGTGATAAGCTGGGCAACCATAATAAAAGTTTGCATGTATGTTTTTCTGTTTTAAAAATTAGGCTGCGAAAATAACATTTTACTTGATATTGTTAGGGCTTTAGTTGATAGGCTATAGTGTTTCACATAAGGGTTCAAATATCCTCTTATTCTCACGCTCACACATTCTCACCTTCTCACTTCTTTCTTCAATGTTTAAAACTTTTGAAGCATTTTGACAAAAAGTTTCCAAATTGCTACTTAAAATTTTCAATATGGCACTTAGCAGATTTTGGTCTTACATCATAGCTCTCAGCATTGTATATATTTTTTATATGATGTTTACTGGGCAAATGTACAGCCTTACGCAAATGGTGAATGGCAAACAAAACGATGCCTTGGTATCCAATGAGTTTCCTGCTACTCGCTTTCAAACACAAGATACTGCCTTGTATGCAAAGATATTGGCGAATAAAGCCATAGGTTATTCGCAAAACGATACATTGTACCAATCATTAGACAATGGTACTATTCAAGTTTGTATTGGAAAACAATCGGCTGATGGGATTTTCCCGACTTGCAAAAGTGCCATCATGGATATTTGGTTACCCTTGATAGGTTACCTTACCTTCTTTTGTGGTTTGCTTCATTTGCTAAATGATTCAAATGCCATTACCAAATTGGCCAAAGTTTTAACGCCTTTTTTTGTGCGAATATTCCCCGAATTGCCCAAAGGACATGCTGCCTATGGCTTTATGACCATGAATTTTGCTGCTAATTTTCTTGGGCTTGATAATGCGGCTACCCCCTTTGGTTTAAAGGCCATGGAAAGTATGCAGGAGGTGAATACCGATAAAGAGAAGGCAAGCAATAGCCAAATCATGTTTTTGTGTTTGCATGCTGCGGGCTTAACACTCATTCCCACATCCATCATTGGTTATCGTGCGGCACAAAATGCCACAAACCCATCTGATATCATGTTGCCATGCATTATCACCTCATTTATTGGCACACTCGCTGCTTTAATTTTTGTAAGTATCAAACAACGCATCAACTTAGTTAATTGGGTGATATTGGCGTTTATTACCTCGGTAAGTGCTTTGATTGGCTTCATTTTATATTATGTAAACCAATTGAATGGTATTGAGAAATTCCATTTTACAGGCAATCTTAGCAACGGTGTTTTGTTGTTTATTATCTTAGCCATCGTAGCCTATAGCATTCTTCACGAAAAGGTGTTTAAAGCCAATGAAACCAATATTTTTGATTCGTTTGTGAATGGTGCTAAAGATGGATTTACAACGGGTGTGAGGGTTTTACCTTATATGGTGGCTATGTTGGTTGCTTTGAGTATTTTCCGTAATTCGGGTTTGATGTTTATTGTAATGAGTGGCATCAATAAGGTGTTGAATGTTTTTCAAGTGGACCCACAAATTATCAATGCCATACCTGTGGCCATTATGCGACCATTTAGTGCTGGAGGCTCTAGAGGTTTTATGTTGGATGCAATGAAAACTTACGGAGCTGATAGCCTTACGGGGCAACTATCATGCTTGTTTCAAGGAGCTGCAGAAACCACATTTTATGTAGTGGCTTTGTATTTTGGTTCGGTTAATATTAAAGATTCACGCTACACATTAAGCATTATGCTTTTGGTGGATTTGGTTTGCGTGTTGGCAGGGATATCGGTATGTAAGATGTATTTTTGATGAGGTTAATGGTATTGTTGCAGGCGAGTACGCCTGCAACGGCTAAAAACAATACTAGTTTAGAATTCTAGTGTCATATTAACAATTTTTGCTGTTCCATCCGTGGTAAAATCGACTTTTTTGTAGGCATAACCATTTGCTGTATCAACTCCATTCGATTTGGTTATTTTACGAACATTTAACCTAGCTTCCACTGTATAACTTCCAGTATTAACATTTCCAAAGTCTAAAGTCCCAGAAGTGCCCGATATATATTGTACAGCCTTTTGGTTTCCTGAACCATCAAATAATTTAACTTCAATACTTCCACTATAATAATAGATATAAAAATCATTAGATGCAGGAGGCGTTGCACTAACTGATATTTTAAGTGAATTTGAAGAATTTGCTATTGATTTACTGCTGTCATTATCTTTACTACAAGAAATGGAAAACAGTAACAAGATAATGCATTGGCAAAATGTTTTTAAATTATTTATTTTCATAAGGATAAAATGTTAACTAAATAAAACTTAATCGAGTTTCAAATTACCGTTATGATTTATCGAATTATGTAATGATAAATAGGATAGTTTCAAGATTTCTAATGAAATATTCAATAATATTTTACTTTTGTTGATAGATGAATACAAATGAGCAATTAGCTAAAAAGCTAAAATTATTACGTGAAGTACATAATTACACACAAGATTATGTTGCATCTGTGTTAAATATTTCGCCTAATACATATAGTCTTATGGAAAAAGGGCAAGCCACCTTTTCTATTCAGCGTATAGAAGTATTAGCTGATTTATATAAAATGAATATAGCGGATTTTCTTAGATTGAATGATCAAACCATAATTCATAATATAACAAATTCTAATGGTATTTGCTCTGAAAATGTAAGTATAAACAACAATGGCCTGTTAGAAGATGAAAGAAATCTTTATAAAGATGTTATTGACAGACTTGAACAACAAAACAATAAACTCCTATTTATACTTGATAAACTTTCGGATAAATTAAGCTGATTAAACTATTCAGTTTCTATCACCGCAATCGCTAGCGTCCCGCTAGTGAGCTTATTTAATAGCCTCTGTCTTTTTTATTTCTTGGTTTCAGACAACAGATAGTTTGAAAAAACAGAAATGTTTTTTTAATTGCCTTTTAAATAAACCAAAATTATGACTAGGCATATACTTATGATGATTCCGTTATACTTGCTAAATTTTTCTGCAATACGTATTACTTATAAAGATTATAAAGCCCAAACAGAATGGAACCCAACCAAGAAATGGAATTTAGTAGGATGCATAGTTTCTGTTTTTGGTTTATTTCTTTTTATCTACCAAGATTTTTTTATGGAATAGAATTAAGAAATAGCGAAGTCGTCTGTTTCCTCCCGACTAATATTAGCTGCTAAAAATGTTGGGAAGCAATTCGCGAAATCACAGAATTCTGATTTTGAAACACTTAAAACTATTGCCATAAAATATTTTGCCACATTACTACTCCATATTTTTCCCCTTTTTAGCACAAATTTTCCCCTAAAAAGTCAAAATTTTACTCATTGTAGCCTAAATTTTACTCGTTTTTGCCTGAATTTTACTCGGAAAAAAGATAATTTTACTCATTTAATGGAACCAAAATTTTCTTTATAGTCTCCTCAGCAGTTTCAGATAAAATACATGATATTTGAAAAGTGATTACGAGCGATAAGCCTAAACCAATACACGATGAGCAATAACGATATATTAAAAAAACTAAGGGTAGCCCTTCATTTAAAAAATACAGAAATCATTGAGATATTAAAGCTGGTGGACTTTAAAGTAACCGAAAGCGAGTTGGGTGCTATATTTAGAAAAGAAGACCATCCAAATTATAAGGCTTGTGGTGATCAAATTTTGCGAAATTTCTTAAATGGTTTAGTCATTCACCTTAGAGGTCCTAGGGAAGAACCTACCACCTCAAAGGAATAATTTACTTAACTTACCAAATCATTAAACCAATAGTTAGCTAAACGCTAATAAAATATAGCATTATCAATTAATTTAAGTATTGCTACTTGTTTTTTTAATAATATTGTAGGAATTATTTCTATTACAATATGCCATTTGCACACCATATTCTTATAGCTGACGACCACTCTATTATTAGACGTGGATTAAAATTTATTCTTGATGCTCATTTTAATGGTTGTTATATTAATGAAGCCGAAACCGTTAAAGATGTAAAGAGTTTATTATGCTCGTTTTCATATACACACCTTATTTTTGATATGCAAATGTTAGATGATAATATTATTGAGCATTTACCTGAAATTAAAAAACTATATCCCACCATCCCAATTCTTATATATACAATGAGTCCTGAAGAGATTTATGGAAAGCGAATGATAGAAATGGGAGCCTCTGGTTTTTTAAGCAAACAAAGTAGCGAAACAGAGGTTATCGATGCTTTGGGACTGTTTTTAAAAGGAAAAAAGTATATTAGCGCAAAGCTTAATGAAATAATTGCAAACGATTCAAACAATAAAAATAACAGTCCAATAGATGCACTTTCAGATAGAGAATTAGTGGTTATGAACTATATTCTAAAGGGAACAGGGGTGAAAGAAATTTCGATAAAGTTAGGTTTACAACCTACTACTGTTGCCACTTTTAAAGCTAGAATATTTAATAAATTAGGCGTTTCAAACGTGATGGAAATGCGAAATGTGTTAGAAATGTATCGTTATAAAACAAGTTAAAAATGCTCACCCGTTCCCACTTAAAATTAATATGTATACTTATTACTTTTTTAAGTGGGTCGCTATTTGCTCAAAATAATTTCATCATAAAACAATTTAATTCAACCAATGGCCTGCCACAAAACAGTATTAATGGTATGCAGATGGATGAAAATGGGTTTATGTGGCTTGCCACAGAAGGGGGTATAGTTAGATATGATGGAACAAATTTTAAAATAATTCGCGAGATTCAGGGCAAACCCATTCCTTCAGATAGAATAAAAGGAATGATAAAGACCACAGCAAACGAAATATTTTTTTACGATATTTTTGGCAGAGTCTATCAAATTAAAAACAGTCAAATATTTCTTATTGATCAAGGAGAATTAATTCTTTTAAGAGGTGAAATACCCACCACAAATAGTTTTAAAATCATTAGAAATTTAATTAAAAATGACAAAACAAATCTCTTAACTAAACAATATCCAATGACCGTTTATACCATACTGAAAAACAGATTTGTTTTAAGAGGAAATAACTGTATTTTGGTATATAAAAATTCCACTCTTCAATCAGTGATACCAATTGAGAAGAACAAAAGCTATAACGGATTTTCAATTAGTAATAAACTATTTTATTTTGATAAAAATAAAAATCTGTATAAGTTAAATACAGAAAACAAATCGATAGATAATATTATCCTAAGTGGTGAAATTATTAAAGACCCTAATTATAAATTGTCGGAACATTTTGAAAAAATATTATGGAATTCAACAAACAACTTTGCTTTTCTAAAACTGGGATATACGCTATATAAACTTTCAATAAAAAATGAAAACGAAGTAACAAGTGAATTGGTAACAAGTCAACTTCCTAAAAACTGTATTATCAACGAAATATTTTATAACGCTATTAATAAAACATACTATTTAGGTACCGACACACGTGGATTGTTTGGGTATAAACAAAAAGAAATTTCCACATTGATTTATAACCAAAAAAACACATCGGTTAGTAACTCGTATTATTCACAAATTCCTTTTGGAAACAATTCAATTCTGACATATAATAATAGGTTGTTTTCAACTAATGGTGTGGTGTCTTATGGGTTTACTAGTAAGATAATGAATAGCGAAAGCATGTTGGTTAGTAAAGATAAATACATATGGTATGCCATCGGTAACAACATTTACAAGTATGATATTTCTAATAAGTTTCACACACATATTGTTTCATCAGGCAATGGTAGAATAACTAGTTTTTACGAATCAGAAGACACTATATGGGTTGGCTCGTCAAAAAGCGTTGGATTTATTTATAATAACACTTACAACCACATAAACACCATTAACATTTTTAAAAACGAGAATTCAACAGTATATTCAATAATTAAAAATATTGACAATAAAATATGGATTGCTACTTGTGATGGAATTTTTATTCTTTCACGTAATGGAAATAAACCAAAACCACAAATTGAATTGAAAAATTATTGTGTTAGAAACCTATTTAGGTATCAGGACAAGATTTTTATTGGCACTTATGGAAATGGATTTTTAGTATATCAAAAAGGTAAATTTACTCAAATGCCTTTAGACATTAACAATTGTTTGAAAAGTGTACATAGCTTCATAATTGATGATAGTAGTTATGTTTGGATGAGTACCAACAGAGGTATTTTTAAAACGCACATTAGCGAAATTAATTCCTTCATACAGGATACAACAAAGTCGGTATATTATAGCTATTTTGGTCAGGAAGATGGATTAAATAACATAGAGTTTAATGGTGGGTGTTCGCCCAGTTCTGTAAAGCTAAACAATGGATATTTTTCATTTTCAAGTATGGAAGGTTTGGTTTGGTTTAAACCATTATTGCTAAATGACCCACTACCCAACAGTGAGATATTTATTGATGAAATTGCTTCAGATAAAAGCATGATACATTTTTCAACAGGAATCTCATTGCCATCTGATTTTAATAAATTTACCATTAGTATTTCAAGTTCGTATTGGGGTAATAATGCCAACCTTTCTTATGAATACAATCTTGAAGGTTTTAGTGATAACTGGTATTCAATACACAAGAACAATTTAACAGTTGTCATACCCAATTTGCCATCAGGTAATTATGTTTTACATATAAGAAAAAAAGTTGGTTATGGTAATAAATACATCACCCAAAAATTATTATTCCATGTTCAAAAAAGACTGTATGAAGAGGCATGGTTTATATATTTATGTTTAGGATTAATTATTTTAACAATTTCTGCAATTGTAAGAGGTTTTTCTTTTAATGTAAGAAAGAGAAACATTCAACTTGAGAATATTATTCAAAGCAGGATAAGTGAATTAATGGAATTAAATAAAGAATTGACATCATCTGAGGGAAAATTAAAGCAATCTGTTGATGTGAAGAATATGCTTATTAGTATCATTTCTCATGATATTATTACACCTCTACGCTTTATTTCTATTACTGCCAAAAATGCTTTTAAGGGTAATAACATGTTGAATATGGACTTTATTAAAGATATCCAAACCACATCAGACAAACTGCACCACAATGCCCAAAACATACTCAATTGGATACGTTACCAAAACAACCTTATAAGGGTAAACAAAGAGTCTGTAGCATTGAACCCATTGATCGAAGAGCAGCTCGACTTAATTGCCGAAATGAGTATTCAGAAAAAAAACACATTAATAAATGATATTTCTTATGACGATATCATATTCACAGATTCAACCATTTTAAATATCATTGTTCAAAATATTTTCTCAAATGCCAACAAATATTGCCAAAATGCTAGAATTCATATTAGCGGAGAAAATATTGGTGATAAGTATCATTTACACATTGAAGATAATGGACCCGGTATAAGTAAAGAAAATCTAGTTAGGATAAAAGAAATATCAGCTCAAATTAGTGTTGAAATTATTAGTAATAGAAGCGGTATTGGCTATATCATCATTATTGAATTGCTTGAATTATTAAATGGTAAAATCAATATAGAAAGCGAAGAAGGAAAAGGTACAAAGATTACGTTGATATTGTAAATCAATTACTTAATTAAATGCCATAAACTTGCCATATAGCTCTGGTCTTTTATCTTTTCTTCAGCACCGTCAGCAATTATTTTTTCGAGTAAGATATCATTTTTCTTCCCTTGTTCGAAGGCATACTTGTAAGGGCTAATACTAAAGGTTGTCAACTCGTATTGCGATTTGAATTTATCTGGATAAAGCTCTGTTAAATCATGCTCAATATGTTTTTTGTGCATGAAGTGTTTATCGGCAGTTTTGTTTGCCATTTCATCAAAATTCTGAATGGCCATCTCTGATATAGCATCGGCATTGGGCTTGCGCTCTTTTTGATACTCTTCAAATATTTTTGTCCAATCGTTACCATATTTTTCAATGCATTCATCCATTACCAAAGCATCTTCAAAACTGCAATTCATACCTTGACCATAAAAAGGAACTACTGCATGCGCAGCATCACCCATCAAAGCCAATTTATCGGTTTTTACCCAAGGGAAACATCTCACAGTCACTAGTGATGAGGTTGGGTTGGTAAAATAATCATCTATCAAGGTTGGCATCATTGCCACGGCATCAGGAAATTGCTCGTTGAAAAAAGTAGTAACTGCTTCTTTGCTGGTTAAAGAATTAAACAACTCAAATGGCATGAACAAGGTACAAGTAAAATCGCCCTCAGGATTTGGTAAGGCTATCATCATAAACGCACCACGAGGCCATATGTGAAGTCCATTTTTCTCCATCATAAATTTACCTGCATCGCCTGGTGGTATCAGCAATTCTTTGTAGCCAACATGTAAATAACTTTGCGAATAATTAAACCTATCAGAAGTTTGAAGCTTGCTGCGTGTGGCTGCAAAAGCACCATCTGTACCAATAATTCTATCCGATTGAAAAGTTTGGCGAGAACCATCTTCCATCTCAAATGTGGCAACGCTTTTATCAACATCTACATCCACACATTTGGTATTAAAATGTAGGGTGATGTTTTTAAATTCATCTGCCAATTCAAGCAAACGAATATTCAACCTACCTCTTGAAACCGAGTTGATAGCTTGACCCTCTTTGCCATAAGGCTGATAAGAAGTTTCACCTGTTTTAGAGTGAATCATACGACCAAACATGGGTATGGCATCAGCCAAAATTTCTTTATCTAAACCTACTTTTTCTAATGCACGTAAACCACGTGTAGATAAGGCTAGATTGATTGATTTACCCGCTGAAATTTTGTTTTTACGCATATCGGGTCTGCGTTCAAACAAGTTGACTTCAAAACCACGTTTAGCCATATAAATAGCCATCAAACTTCCTGATAGACCACCACCAATAATGTTAATTCTCTCTGACATATTCTTATTTATAATATTGTTTTATTATTTCTCCAATTCTAAAAACATCTTCAAATGAGTTATACATAGGCACAGGGCTCATACGTATCACATCAGGTTCACGCCAATCAGGCCATACATTGTTTTCATATAGATAGTCAAACAATTTTTTACCATTCTCGCTTACAATAATGGATAATTGACACCCTCTGTCTTTTGCATCGGATGGGGTTATAATCTTGAATTTCGAATTTTGCCCTTCGTCTCGGGTTTTGTAGGCAGAATTGATTTCATTTAGAATAAACTCCAAATAACCTGTAAGCGTTTCACTTTTCTTTCTTAGGTTCTCGATACCAGCTTCATCAAACATCTCGAGAGAAGCCTTGTGTATTGCCATAGGAAACACCTGTGCATTACTTAATTGCCAACCTGCTGCACCCTCCATAGGTTTAAATCCCTTTTTCATCAAAAAGCGCTCTTCTTCATTATGCCCCCACCAACCAGCAAACCTATTTAACTCGGGTTTATTGGCATGTCTCTCGTGCACAAATACCCCAGAAGTGCCACCAGGTCCTGAATTCAAATATTTATAAGTACACCACACTGCAAAATCCACATCCCAATCATGCAATTGCAGTTGTAAATTACCAGCAGCATGTGCCAAGTCAAAACCAGCCATAGCGCCCACTTCATGAGCTGATTTAGCGATTCTTGCCATATCAAAAGCTTGGCCAGTGTAATAATTCACACCACCCATCATCACAATAGCAAGCTCATCCTTGTGTTCGTGAATTTTGGCAATGATGTCCTCGGTTCTCAAAGTATATTCGCCTTTGCGAGGTTTCAATTCAATAATGGCTTCTTCTGGATTAAATCCATGAAACTTAGCCTGTGTTTCCATTGCATATTGATCGCTAGGAAAGGCAGAAACCTCCATCATTATTTTATACCTTTTAGCACTTGGGCGATAAAAACTCACCATCATCAAATGAAGGTTAGCGGTTAAATTATTCATTATTACCACCTCACTTGGTTTTGCACCTACCACCTTAGCCGCTTTTTCTGTTAGAAAATGGTGATAGAATTTCCAAGGATTTTTAGCCTGAAAATGGCCTTCAACACCCAATTTTGCCCAATCGTCAAACTCTTGTTGTACCGCAACTTGTGCGCTTTTAGGTTGAAGTCCCAATGAATTTCCGCAAAGATATATCACTGGCTTTTTATTGTGATGTGGCATATAAAACCTATCACGAAAATGCGCAAGGATATCTTGTTTATCTAGTTGTTGTGCAAATGCGAGTGTGTTCTCAAAAATCATGTTAAAAAATTATAGAGGCAATTTTACACGATTTTTATGTGATATGTTGTGTTTTGTTTGATAAAAGTATAAACCATTAGTTTTTTAATATAAGCAATAACATAACAAGTAATCACGTGACAAAACCGAAGTAGAACTTTCTTTATATACTTTAGTTAGTATTTGAATATTGATTAT
>CAIVPY010000296.1 GCA_903907885.1 uncultured Bacteroidota bacterium | reverse complement strand
CAACCCAAATTGTATAGTGATTACAAACGATATAGCACCCCAATCAAATCCAATAAATGGTGCTAAAAATGTAATTCTTTATAGGGTAGATATTAATGTTAAATGTTCTAATCCAATATTGAATTCATTACAATTTATAACTTTAGGAAATTATACCTCTACTGATATATCAAACTTTAAAATTTGGTATCATGATAATTCAAATTTCGCTGTTGGCTCACCTTTATTATTAGCTACTAAAATAACGGGTTTAAACCCTGGATTGCAAAAATTTAATTCTTTGTCTCAATCACTACAAAATGGTTTAAATTATATTTTTATAACAACAGATATATCATGTAATGCCAATACAAAAAACTTGATAGTAAAAGCAATGAACACAACTGATGTTATTTTTGTGTCAAACACTGCCACAGGTAGCACGTTTACACAAAGTGCCATTAATTTAAATTCAGTACCACAAGTTGATAATATTGTAGGTCAAACAATAGATGTAAATAGTAATGTTACATACACTTATAAAGTTACACAACAACTAAACATAAATTATAATTGGACTATTACCAATGGAATGATTGTAAATGGACAAGGAACCAATGAGGTTTCGGTATTATGGTTTGATGGTATTTCAGGAAAACTGTCAGTGGATGCTACTAATCAATACGCTTGCGTCAAATCAAAAGAAATCCAAGTTAGTATCTTAAATTTTTATCCTATAATTAATTTGGCAAATGGCTTACCTACTCAAATGATTCCCTCAAAAGGTGCTATTAATAATGTAATATATAGAATAGATATAATAGTTTCAAAATATCCCACCTCATTAAAAAGTCTTCAATTTACCACTTCTGGAACATATACAGATTTTGATATAAACAATATGAAAGTCTGGTATCATACAAATTCGTCTTTTACCACAGGATTACCTATTTTGCTTAGTACCAAAACTATTGACTTAGGTGGAGGCTTGCAACAATTTACGGACTTGACACAAACCCTACCTGTCGATACCCATTACATTTTTATTACTATTGATATTCCATGCAAAGCCACTAATAAGGTAATTGTGGTTAATCCAATTTCAGTTGATGATTTAACTTTTGAATCTGGATATTTATCTGGTACAGATTTCACTACTAAACCTGTAACTATTAATCCATTGCCTATAGTTGCAAACATAACTGGACAAACTTTAAATGTTAAAGCTAATTTAACGTATACTTACAACGTAACACAACAGGCAAATATTAGCTATGAATGGAAAGTAATTAATGGCGAAATATTAAGTGGACAAGGCACTAATTCAGTGTCTATAAAATGGATAAAAGAAGGCATTGGCAATATTAGTTTAGTAGGTATTAATCAATTTCAATGTGTCGACTCTACAAATGTGGATGTATCAATTATTCATGATAATTCTGGGATAAATGACTTATTCAATTCAAACAGAATAACAGTATTTCCAAACCCTAACCATGGAATATTTACAATACGAATAAATGCTATTAAAAATAGTGAAACAAAAATAAGTATATATAATTTATTAGGGCAGGAAGTTTGGTCAGATACTCAAATTGTGAAATTAGGGGAACAGGATATGAATATTGTTTCAAATCTGAGTGAAGGCATATTTATATTACGCATTCAAAACGAAAACGAGTACTTTACTAAACAAGTAATTGTTCATTAAAAAGAATTTTTCTGATTTTTTTATTCTGGTTCTAAATGAGTTGATTCCTGCGGGCTGCCTGTGCAATGGCAGCCGTTGTTGCGTGTCCCTACAAACCACATTTTGTGAGCATAGAAGGATTGATGCTGACAAGCTTGGATAAAATAGGGTTTCAATCCTTTGAAAAGTTGTGCAATTGCTCTACAAATTCACGTGTAACATCAAGTGTTTTTAATATTATTTCAACTCTTAGCTCGGTAAGTTTTGTAACACCTCGTTCTATTCTAAGATACGAACTAATATCAATATTTAGCTCATCTGCTAGGGTTTTGGTGCTCACGTTTTTCAACTGTCTTACCAATTTAATTTTGGATCCTGTTATCATAGACTTACATTTAGTTTCGCATCAAAATAGATATTAAAGCAATATAAATACATAAAAAAACAAAAAATGCCCCAAAAAGGCATAATTTGCCTAAAAAAGGCGGATTATGCCTTTGTGTATGTATTGTTGATGGATATGTTTGCCTTACGAAATTAGCATGGCGCATAAACTATGAGTAGTTAAACATAAAATGGTTTTATGTAGATTTTTTAAAAACTAATTAAAACAAAAAAACGAAATGAAAAAAATCATCATCCTATTAGCAACTATTTCAATAGTTGGATTCACCTATTCTTGTAAAAAAGAGAATACGGAAGCTGTTACTACCACCAAAATAGGTGCCACACAAAACAATTCATATTCGCTTAATAATAAACCATTAAGAAAATATGACGATAAGAAAGGTTATTGTATCAATTTAGTCGAAAATTGTGCATCTGAAGATGTTGTTATTAGACCACATTATGACGCTGCAATATTAGTAGCAATCAATAACCATACTCTAATTGATTTTTTCAATAGTACCGAAAATTGTGATGTTTTTTTACCTGAGGGATCTCTTGGAGTTGACTTAAAAACCGGTTTAACTAGTGGAATATATGGTGTATTTAGAAAATCTTCTGATAGTAAAACATTCTATTTTATTGGCGATATTAGCAAAGTTAATGTAGATAATTTTGTATTTGTAACATCAGCTATTGTTCAATAATTTTTACAATAAATTGCAACGGACTTGTTAAATAACAAGTTCGTTGTTTATTTCATGTTTATGAAAACAAAATTGATTACGATTTTCCTAACAATAATTTCTTGTGTAGCTTGTAAAAACAATGTTGACGAAAACTATACAAAATATTTTCAATACTCAGTTACTCTTGATTCAACCAATAATTGGGACTATAGGCGGTATATGGATGCCATTATAAAGGTCAATAATCAAAATACAATCAATAAATATTACTTATATGACATTAAGTTGAACAAACTTTACACATATACTCAAAGTGGTAAAGTAAATAATTCCTATATCATAAATGATAAAATTTATGGACGTATAGAAAATTTTTGTTTTAAATCAGACGATAGTATATATACAATTACTGACGATGGCATTATTTGTTTGAGTAATACTGATAAAACCAATATCGTTTATTTTCCAGATTCTGTTACAAATAACAAATTTAAAAATACATGGATTTGCTCGACTAATTACTTTAGTAATTTCAATATAAATAACAACAAAGTAGGATTAATAACTAGCCCCCAAATAAGCGTCAAAGAGTATAATAAAATATATTCGAATTACTTATATGCAACATTTAATTTAATAAACAATAAATTAGTTTACAATCAATCATATTGTAAACTACCTGATAGATATACCAAAAACTATTATCCTTTTGGGCTACCCACGATATACTCAGACACTAACAAAATTGTGTACATCATAGATGACCAAGATGTAATGTATGTTGAATATTTTAACGACAGCAGTAAAAACAAAACGATTCAAATTGGAGGCAAAGAATTTATTGAGAATAAACCATACCCAGTCAAAGAAATAGGGAACGGTACGTTTGAACTAAAATATTTGATAGAAAACAGTAGCAATTCTTTTTTTAGTTATGATGTAATCAATCATTTCTTTGTTCGTATTTATACTACTCCAATAAATTTTGTTGGTGATAACAATTTGGTTCATAATATTCATGATAATCCCTTCATAATTGATATTATTGATACAAATTACAATTTAGTAAAAGAAGTTAAATTTTTAGGTTCTAAATATGATTTGGCTAGAACTTTAATTTCAGCAAATGGTATAATGTTAAGAAAATTAAACGAAAAGAAAATCTCATATGATGTATATAAAATTAAATAAACTTATCACTTACTTTATTATTAGTATTGCGTTATTTGCTTGTAATAATTCAATAACTTTAGAGAAAACAAAAGCTAATGATTCTACAGCTATTTTTAATAATTATCTTCTACAGCAACATAATTATAACCTATCATATGATACGACATTGTTTGTAGTTATTCCAAAGCACATGGGTTGTGATGGTTGTAAAAATAAATTGAAAAATTATTGTAATGATAATGGTATTCGCAAAAATGTAAGAATTATTTGTTCGGATGAATTTATGCTAAATTCTAATTTTATAAGTCAAAAAAACATATTGGTTGATAGTAATTGCAACTTTGAGAAATTAAATATTGGAACACAAGATATTTCATTAATTACAGTTTGTACTGGTAAATTGAAATCAATAGAACATATCAATGCGAATAATATTGAAAATACTATTTCTCTATTAAAATAAGTGTCTACTCTCAATGGAAGTGAGCATTCAAGGTAATATTTTTTATGTATACCCAAATCCAAGTGGTAACACACAGCAAATATTATGCTCAGATTGCGATGCACCTTGCAACTGTTTTAGAATAGACTTTGATGCTACAAACAGAACCATTGAAATTTGGCCTTGTCTTTAAATTAAACAATTACAAATAGGCACTGAGTGCCTATTTGTTCTTTTACAATTAAACAAATTAACCATGCTTAAAAAATACTTTCCCATCATAGCTTTATTGTTTTTACTTAACATACCAAGCAAAGCCCAATGGCAGATAACCTTATTAGATACGGCAAAGTATCAAATTCCAACAAATCCTACCTTAATGTTTTATTCCAAGCAATATATGTGGGCTGCAAGTAAACTAAGCACGGATACAGGCAAAACACTTTTAGTATTAAATAGTGGTTTTGATTTTGTATTAAACGACTCAGTTTTAATGGGGCAGGGATACTTAATTAAATATAAAAAACAATTATGGCAAAAGAGTGTTGATTATGGCAAAACATGGGATGTTCAGTATTTTATAAATGGTCAAGATACAGGTTTAATAAACAAATCAACAGATTTTTATAATGCTTTAAACCAAAAATATGCCTACATTGTGGCAGATACTTCAAAAGGCTGCCATGAAATATGGCGAACTGAAGATGGGGGTAATAATTGGAATAGATTGCCTTGCAATGCTATTAATTTTTTTATTCGTAATGCCTCCGTATGGAGATATTGCAATATTGGTAGTATGTCATACATAGTCAATCCCAAAACACTTAATTCATTGGTGGTAGCAAAAGATAATGGCAAAATTTGGGATAGCATACATATAGATAACAACAAGATGCAAGCCATACAAGGAATTGCCTTTTCTGATACTTTAAATGGCTTATTAACCTATACTAGTAAATATGCTGCCGATACCGCTTCATTTTTAATGAGAACCAATAATGGTGGCAAAACATGGCAAGCCATGAATGAATTGGGCTTATATACAATATTTTATGCCAAAGCAACTAAAAAAAATCCTGGTTATTATATATCGCAATATGGTGCATACCCTGAAGTGGGAGCCAAGGTGAGTTTTGATAATGGTTATACATGGAAACGTTTAGATTCGTTATTACATACTAAATTTTATTTCTCAGATGCCGAAAATGGCATTAGCACTATATACAAAGATACCTTCACCCAGTTGGCTGTGTTTACAGGTTTTCCTGCGGGTTTTGCAAGCAATGCCGAAACAGTAAAAACAAAACCATCCATACGCATTTATCCTAACCCTGCAAATGACATTATACATATTGAGAGTGGCGAAAATGGCAACTACGAAATATTAAATATCTCAGGGCAAGTGCTTGCCACAGGTAATATGTTGGCTAATAATCCAAACCCAATATCGCTTAAAGAGTGTAAGCAAGGTTTGTATTTTGTGAGGTGTTATGGTAGCAATTTTTGTAGCACACACAAGGTGGTGATTATGGAATAATCGTATATAATTTGGGTATTTTGAGGTTTGTGCTAGCTAATGCCCAACTATCCTTAGATTCTGTGTTAAATGGTTTTGGCGTAGCTGACTAAGGATTGATAAATGAAAAAGAGTTTATAACTCGCCCAATAAAACAAACAATCCCGAAGCTTTGCTTCGGGATTGTTTGTTTTATATGTAACTATTTTGTTTTTTTACCTGTTATGCTGTAGGTGGCGGAGTGTCTGTTGTAGGAGTTACATCTGCTTCGGCAGTTGTTTTGTTATTATCCACTTCTAACAAACCAAAGTTGAAATAACTATTAAATTGTTCAGCATTTTCGATAGATACGGCAGCTATTAATAATACTAGCTTGCTAAGGTGCATGGTTAACATTTTGCGACTGTCTCTAATTTCGCTTTGTGTGGTTTTGTTGTTGGCTATGCCTGTTCCTTGTGTGTCGCGGGCAGTTACATATTGGGTTTGTAGGGTTGTAATCTCTGTTACAAAATCTTTGCCCAACTCTTTTTGATATTTGTTGGCTGCTGTTACATAGCGCACCAATAGATTTGTTAAACCCTCAACTTTGGCTGCGTTGTATTCTGTTAATCCTAGTGGATAAAACTCAATGTAGGCAGGACTTTGTTTGCCAAATTTTGATTTTACCAGTCCTTCTTGCCTTCTAATAAAATCAAGAGCATCATCAAATGCATCTTGACGATTGAGGGTGCCACCTTTTTGCTGTGCGCCTTCGGTGGCAAGTTTGCCCAAGCCCTCTTTAAATGTTTTGTAAAATCCATCCAGGGCATTGCTTTCTGATGCGCCAATGATGGCTAAAGGTTTTGCTTTTAATCGCTTAATGAAATCAACTGTAAACAAGTCTAATTCATTTCGGCTGTAGTCTTTCGATTTGAATAAATCGAATGTTAATCTTTCGAATCCCATTGTTGTGTTTTATTAGTTATTAAAATTAAAATTTGATTTTTTAAGACATAAAACGTGCCAAAAATAAAATGATTGTGACAATTATTTTTTGGAAAAGCATTCCGAAATTTTAGACTGTATATCCTTAATTAATTTTATACAGGCAGAAAAAATTGACTACACAAACCGAAGTGTGGAAGGCCAGTCCGAAATTTCGGAATTCATATCCTTAATTGATTTTATATAGGCAGCAAAAAATGACTGCACAAACCGATGTGTGGAATGGCAGTCCGAAATTTTGGAGGGCATATCTTTAGTTGATTTTATACAGGCAGAAATATATGACTGTACAAACCGATGTGTGGAATGCCAGTCCGAAATTTTGGAGGGCATATCCTTAATTGATTTTATACAGGCAGAAAAAATTGACTGTACAAACCGATGCGTGGAATGGCAGTCCGAAATTTTGGATAGCATAATTCCTTTGTAGGAATCATTCTACCGGGCGACTCGACGGCTTTGTAGAAATCCCACTT
>CAIVPY010000295.1 GCA_903907885.1 uncultured Bacteroidota bacterium | reverse complement strand
TATATTTTGTAAAAGTATTAGGCATCTTAGCCACTAAATCTGGATTATGTACTACCCCTACAATTTCTTTTACTTCAACAGGTGTAAAATTCATTTCGCCAAATAGGGATTTTCTAACTTTGGAATTTGCCCCATCAGCACCAATAAAAATATCTCCCTTCTCAACATCTCCATTTTCAAATACAGCCGCAACTGCCTTTTCACCTTCGTATATAAAATGTGAAAATGTTCTATTGTAATTTATCTCATTTTCTGTTACAAAAAAGCTTAAATACTTAATTATATCTACTCTTTTCATGCAGATCCACGACTCAAGTTCAGTTGATTGTATTATGCTATTATTTGGCCTTTTTAATACTATTTTGTCAATTACTTGTCCGGGTATTTCAATGTCTGAATTGAATGCCGAAACAATATTTAAAACATCCATAGCATCAGGATGCATTAAAAAAGCATGCCCTTTTGATGTGAATTTTGATGCTCTTTCATTTAGCGAAATTTCAAATCCATTATTACGTAATATAACAGCCAATGATATTCCTGCAATTCCACTTCCAATGATAACAACTTTCATAATTTGTTAATAGTTTTTGTTATTCTATAAATGCTTTCTTTAATAATATCTTCAGATGTAGCAAAACTAAGCCGAATGTGACCTGTAGCCCTCTCGCCAAACCACTGACTTAGACCAGGTACTATAGCCACTTTAGCCTCTTCAATCAATTTTTTTTGTAGTGTTTCAGCACTCAAACCAGTTTTAGTAATGTCAGGAAAAACAAGATAACAACCTTGAGGCGTCAAACATTTAAATCCATCTATTTTGTTAAGCCCATCTACACATATATTTCGCATATGAGTTAAATGTATAATAAATTCTTTAAGCCAATACTCGCATTCATTTAAAGCAGCAGCAACTGCAACTTGAGCCAATACATTGCAGCCATGCACCGTTGATTGATGCTCAGATGCTTGTAGTAATATTTCAAATATTTTGTCGTTTGGAGCAATTACCGAACCTGCTCTTAATCCTGCAAGTCCATAAGATTTACTATATCCCGTTACGATAACTGTTTGTTGCCTAATTGTTTCGTCAAGAGAAGCTATGCTTGTATACACATTTGGCTCAAACACTATATCACTCCATATTTCATCTGATAAAATAATTAAATTATACTTGATAGCCAATTGTCCAATTAGCAACAATTCAGTTTTTGTAAACACCTTTCCTGTTGGATTCAAAGGATTACAAAGACAAATCATTTTAGTTTTAGATGTGATAAGTTTTTCTAATTCATTTATATCAATAATTACATCGGGTTGTAGCGGAATAGCAAATGATATAGATACACCTTGGTTTGCCTCAATAGAATGTTTAAACAAAAAATCAACTGGATTAAATATGATTGCTTCATCTCCTTTTTTGATAAATGCTTTGCAGGTCATATATATGCCATAAGCGGCACTATCAACTGCTAGTACATGAGCAGGGTTGGTATTTACGTTTCGTTTTAAAGAATGGAAATTAGCTACAGACTCTCTAAAAAAGGAATGCCCTTCGGCAGGTGCATACGAGAAATATCTTTGTGATGAGTATCTATTAATTGCTTCAGAAATTTCGGGAGCACAAGGAAAATCAGGGTCGGCAGCGGTTAATGGAATTACACCATCAGGCACAGATGCCCAGCGCAAATTGAAGGCACGTTTTTTTAATATGTCTAATTGAATTTCATTGTTTGTAAACATTATCTGGGTTGTAATTAATAGGTTATATTTTTCTTGCCGATAACTAATCTTTACAAATGAAATTAATAATTTGATTAATAAAAATTTTAATTGCGTTTTTTTCTATACAAGTAGTTGATATTTTCTGCAAAGTAAAAAAGTAGCATATATTATGTATTGAGTGATAAGAGGAAGTTACAACCTTGTTTATTTACCAAAGGTCATTTTCTATGCTGAAATTAGCAACTTATACTGCTATTAATCAACTCTGATCAAAAGTGTGAAAATTGTGCTAAAAAATAAATTTAATATAATACTTTCGCCTCCTCAAATAAATTCATAAAAGATGAATATTCACGAATATCAAGCAAAACAAATTTTAAAATCATTTGGTGTAGCTGTGCAAGACGGCATTGTAGCTACAACAGCAGACGAAGCTCATTCGGCAGCTCTTAAACTTAAAGAACAATATGGTAGCGACTTTGTGGTTGTTAAAGCACAAATACATGCTGGCGGACGAGGTAAAGGAAGTATCATTGGTAAAGAACAACGTGGTGTAGCTGTTGCTAAAAATGCAGATAAAGCAAAAGAAATAGCAAGCAATCTTTTAGGAGGTACTTTAGTTACCATCCAAACTGGCCCTAAGGGCAAATTGGTTAGCAAGGTATTGGTAGCTCAGGATGTATATTATCCTGGTGTTGGCGAACCAAAAGAATATTACATGAGTGTGATGTTAGATAGGGGTCAAAGCAAAAACATTATTGTTTATAGCACAGAAGGAGGTATGGACATTGAGCATGTAGCTGAACATACTCCTCATTTAATTCATAAAGAAACAGTTGATCCAAAAGTAGGTTTGCAACCTTTTCAAGCTCGTAAAATTGCTTTCAACTTAG
>CAIVPY010000294.1 GCA_903907885.1 uncultured Bacteroidota bacterium | reverse complement strand
CTAAAAATCAAATTCATTCTATATTAATTAATTGATTCGCTTAGCATTTTCACACCCGATGAAGTGCCAATCCTATCGGCACCGGCTAAAATTAGTTTTTCGGCAAAAACAGCATCTTTTATACCTCCGGCTGCTTTAATTTTAACTTTAGTTGGTAGTGTTTTTCGCATTATTTCTACAGCTTCAATTGTTGCACCAATTCCAGCAAAACCCGTAGATGTTTTTACAAAATCTGCTTCGCAATTTGCACAAATCTTACAAGCTTGTATTATTTCATTTTCATTTAAATAAGCAGTTTCAATTATTACTTTTACATGTTTGTTCTGCAAATGACAAGCGGTAGTAACTGACTGAATATCGTTTTGAACTGATACAATATCTCCACTTTTAAAAGCTGCAATATTCATAACCATATCTACTTCGTCTGCTCCAGATGTTATAGCTTTTTTTGTTTCTTCAACCTTCGAAGAAACTGAATTGTAACCTAAAGGAAACCCAATAACAGTTATTATTTTTATGTCTGATTTTTTAATTGCTTTCTTAGCTAATTGAACATAAAAAGGAGGAACACAAACACCATAAAACTTGTGTTCTACAGCCTCAGCACACAAATTTATAATTTCATTTTCAGTGCAGTTTGGTTTTAGCATTGTATGCTCAATATATTTATTTAGTTCCATTTTTTATATTTTAGTTCACAATTGCTATTGATGGCACAAAACCTTCAACAATTATACTTTTAATTAATTATGCCTCTTCTTTTCCATGGCAAGATTTATACTTTTTCCCGCTCCCACAAGGGCAAGGGTCGTTTCTTCCAATTTTAGGGCCGCTAATTATTTGTTGTTGCTTTGGTTGTTCGCTTGCACCATCTGCTGCTTGTCTACTCATTTGTTGCGCATGGGCCAAATCATCAGTACGGGTTGTTTTTAGTTTGCTAGTATCCTGTTTTGTTTGTACAGCTTGTTTAACTTCACTTGCATTTTCAACTGGAATATACGCTCTAAACAACATGCTCAACACTTCTTTATTTAAGCGTGAAAGCATTGATTTGAATAAATTGAACGACTCTAATTTGTAAATTAACAAAGGGTCTTTTTGCTCAAACACTGCATTTTGAGATGATTGTTTTAATTCATCCATTTCGCGAAGATGCTCTTTCCATTCATCATCAATCAACATAAGTGTTGAAAATTTCTCAAGTGTTTTGCTGATTTCTTTGCCTTTGTTTTCGTATGCTTTTTTAAGATTTACAGGCAACTGCATATTTCTAATTCCATCTGTAATAGGAACGCCAATAATTTCAAATTGCTGACCTCTGTTGTTATACACATCATCTATTACGGGCCAAGCTTGAGTGCCTACAGATTCTATTTTTCGTTTGTAATGGTCAAATAATTCATCAAATAATTTATCAGCAACCGTATTATGTTTTCCATTCAACAATTCATCTTCAGTAATGGCTGTTTCGTGAGCAAATAATCGAATCAATTCTAGTTTAAATTCAGGAAAATTTCTTTGTTCTTGAAATGTATCAATCAATTCATCACAAGCATCAGACATCATGTTTTGAATATCCAATTCTAACTTATCTCCATATAAAGCATTTCGTCTTTTCGAATAAATAACCTCACGTTGTGAGTTCATTACATCATCATACTCAAGCAATCTCTTGCGAATCCCAAAATTGTTTTGTTCAACCTTGCGTTGAGCACGTTCAATGTTTTTTGTGATAAGAGAATGTTCAATATTTTCGCCTTCTTTCATCCCTAATTTATCCATTACACTGGCAATTCGCTCGCTACCAAACAAACGCATCAAATCATCTTCAAGAGAGACATAAAATCGACTACTTCCAGGATCTCCCTGTCGTCCTGCTCGTCCACGCAACTGCCTGTCAACACGTCTAGATTCATGTCTTTCGGTACCAATAATTGCTAAACCTCCAGCTTCTTTCACCCCTTTACCTAGTTTTATATCGGTTCCACGTCCTGCCATATTTGTAGCAATGGTTACTGTTCCACTTTGACCCGCTTCGGCTACAATATCTGCTTCTCGTTGGTTTTGTTTTGCATTTAATACATTGTGTTTTATTTTTCTCTGCGAAAGCATTCTGCTCAATAATTCAGATACTTCAACCGATGTAGTACCTACCAACACTGGACGCCCTGCTTCAGCCAATGCACTCACTTCATCAATTACAGCATTATATTTTTCACGTCTGGTTTTATAAATAACATCGTTCTCATCCTTACGTGATATTTTTTGATTGGTAGGAATTTCAATAACATCTAATTTGTATATTTCCCATAACTCACCTGCTTCAGTAACTGCCGTTCCAGTCATACCAGCCAATTTGTGATACATACGGAAAAAGTTTTGTAAAGTAATAGTAGCATACGTTTGTGTGGCTGCTTCTACTTTTACATTTTCCTTGGCTTCTATTGCTTGATGTAATCCATCCGAATATCTTCTTCCATCTAATACACGACCTGTTTGTTCATCTACAATTTTGATTTTGCCTTCTTGTATAATGTACTCTACATCCCTATCAAACATACAATAAGCTTTAAGCAATTGGTTGATGGTATGGATTCGTTCTGATTTGATGGTAAAATCAATCATCAATTGCTCTTTTGTTTTTATTTTTTCATCATCCGAAATTTCAGAGTTTTCTATTAGAGCAATGGCACTACCTACATCAGGAATAATAAAGAAATGTGGGTCTTCGCCTGAACTGGTAATCAACTCTACTCCTTTTTCTGATAAGTCAACTGAATTTTGTTTTTCGTCAATCACAAAATACAAATCAGCATCCACTTTATACATTTCTTTTTGTTGGTCTTGCAAATAGTATGATTCAGTTTTGAGTAATATTTGTCTTATACCGAGTTCGCCAATGTACTTTATTACAGCACTATTTTTTGGCAAACTGCGATAGGCTTGTAATAATTTGAATCCACCATTTTTTTCATCCCCTGCTGCTATTAATCTTTTAGCATCTGCTAAAGCTGTATTAACAAAGGCTTTTTGGGCATTTACCAATCGCTCTATTCTTGGTTTTAATGCATAAAATTGTTGCTCATCGCCTTTAGGAATGGGTCCTGAAATAATTAAGGGTGTTCTGGCATCATCCACCAAAACTGAATCTACTTCATCCACCATGGCATAATGGTGTTTGCGCTGCACCAATTCTTCCAAATTGCTACTCATGTTATCACGCAAATAATCAAAACCAAATTCATTGTTGGTTCCGTATGTTATATCGGCCAAATAGGCATTTCTTCTTTCGGCCGAATTGGGCTGATGATAATCTATACAATCTACTCTCAAACCATGAAATTCAAACAAAGGACCATTCCATTCGCAATCCCTACGAGCCAAATAATCATTAACAGTAACAATATGAACCCCTTCACCTTTTAAAGCATTTAAATAAGCTGGTAATGCGGCAGATAAAGTTTTGCCTTCACCTGTTTTCATTTCACTTATTTTTCCATAATGCAAAACCATACCTCCAATTAACTGAACATCGTAATGTACCATATTCCAATTAACTGTTGTACCCGCTGCCTCCCAGCTATTTACCCATGTGGCTTT
>CAIVPY010000293.1 GCA_903907885.1 uncultured Bacteroidota bacterium | reverse complement strand
GTTCCTTGAAAGTATGGTTCGTCAGGAGCTTTCGATGAACATACCACTGATTGGAGAATTAGATACCAAGAAATAAAAATTCAAAGACGCAATTAAAAAAATACCGGCATTAACCGGTATTTTTGTGTTTATATTATTAAGGTAATGAGCTCAAAAATAGTTGGTGGAAATGATGAAATTATTTCGTATGATACGAGAGTAAGCCTGAAGAGGAAATAGGCTCTGCTGAGGAGCAACCTGCCAGCAATAAGGTTTACCACGGAGAATATAGCCCTGACCAAAAATCGGGGCTTTTTCTTGCTATATTCTTTGTGATTTATGGCTCAGAAAACCTGGAACTCGAAGAGTTCCTAAAATACAAGTACCATCGAATGAAGTTTTTCCGGTGTTCTTTTGATAATCCCCTGTGAATATTAAGATTTGCTTTTAAGTGACCAAAAAATGATTCTAACCCATTGGTAGATTTTGGGATTCGCGGATTATCAAGATAGTGGAACATGTCCGGCAATGCCTTTTTAATAACAGAGAATGACCTTCTTACCATGGTGTGAGTGTACCAATACCGCCCTGTTTCCTGTTTGTAGCTTTTAGCATTGACAAAAAATTCATGTTTCTCATACCATTTTACAAAGCTTACAATCCAATATCCCTTGTCATCCTGCGTGTTAACTAAGTGAAGTCTGGATACAATTCTTCTCAATTCGATGCCGGCCTCGCTTTTGGGTTTTGCTGATAACCAGATTCGGCACATGCGCTGAATATGAATGATACAGCGCTGTACAAGAATTCCTTTACAAACTTTTTTTATAGCTTTTAATAACGACTTATGTCCATCACAGGTAATACTCTCAATATTGACTCCCAACTTTATCAGGTTTTCAAGGTCTTCCTTTATCTCATCATACCATTCACCATCGGTAAGACGATAAAGTTGGGTAAATTTAATAGTGTTGTCCCTATACACTATCAAACATAGGTCGTTCTTGAAATAGGTCCCATCAATCAACAGGTTTACTTTCTCCGATGGAAATACGCTTAAACGTGGATATTCAGACAAATAATCATGGAAATATCGCTTTAATGTACTTGTTGAGTAACCGCTATCTTGCGATAAATCTTCCAGGCTCCTTTTGTCTGAAATCCATCTCTTGAACCATATCTTTCGGTTAGATTTTCGTACACCCAAGTTGGTACTCGTAAAATAAATTCCGCAATTTCTACATCGGAAACGTTGCTTTCCGTTTTGGAATCCCCAGCCAATAATATCTAAACTTGAACATGCCCAGCATGACGTTTTTTGCCATCTTTTTAACAACAAAAAAAGTTAATTGAAACGCATTTCAATTAACTTATCTATAAACATTGATATAACTGGTAATACAGAGGTTTTTACCAACTATTTTTGACCATTAAATCCATATTCTCATTAGCAAGAGAACAGTTCCTTTCCGGAAATCTGAAACAGGTGTTAAGAATCAAAAATTTTATCAACGTTTTTACCTCC
>CAIVPY010000292.1 GCA_903907885.1 uncultured Bacteroidota bacterium | reverse complement strand
CGAAATACCGAAACGCCCACTTCGACTTCGCTCAGTGACCGTAAGGCACTAACCCGTAACGGTTACATTTACCACATCGCTCCAATTGCCCACTATTTCGTCTTTGTATAGGTATATCATTTTGTAATACCACACGGCCGATTTGCCTGCATCGGGTAGATCGGTTTTGTCGATAAAATCGGGACTAAAATCTTTATCTAATCTTGTGAAGTTTACCCCATCAAGGCTTTTGTGAATTTCGACACCTTGAAATTTGCCTTTTTTCCATATTAAATTAGGATGTCCACCACTGCTAAATTCAATTTTGAAAGTGGGTTTTCCGTCTTGCGGATTAAAGGGTGCATTGCCAGCCAACACGCCTAAATCTTGCCCAATGGCTTCGGTAAAATTAGGACTTAGCATACATTTTTGGATAAGTGCTGCAAATCGTGCTTGCACATTGGCACTTGTTATAGTGGGTGCAGGTGTGGGCAGGGTAGGAGCCACAGGCAATGCGCCCAGTGTGCCATCGCCTCCATAGCGCAATAGGTCTTTGTAAGCAGTGTAATTTTGGGCTGTGCTGCGATAGGCATACATGCCACCCAACACATAGGTAACTAGGGCTGAGTCTTTTTTCACTCCTTGCACATCGGCATCGGGCAGGCCCAATGTGGTGGCATAGGTGGGAAGTTTTTCTGAAAAGTTTTTCAATTGGGCACTAAAGCCATCGTCTGTTGGATCAATATACATTTTCATAACGAATGAATTTTGAATGTTAAATTTTGATTGTTTAATTGTTTAATTTTATGCTAATCCTTTGGCTGATGCTTAGGATTAAATGGATTTTTAATTAGGGGCGATTGGTAAACAGTTATCAGTTACTAATAACAAATGTTGAATAACGAACAACAAATTGCCAATCACCGTATACTTTTATCGAACCCTTCTTAAACAATGCGCCAATGTTTTTGGGAAATAATCTGTAATAGACTCCGTTTGGTCTGCCGTGGACCAACATTAGACTATGACAGACGAACATTAGACTGCTGTGGACCAACTTTAGTCCACGATGGACCAATGTTAGACTGTGGCGGACCAACTTTAGTCCATGACGGACCAACATTCGTCCATGAGGGACCAATATTAGACTGTGGCGGACTAACTTTAGACTATGATGGACGAATGTTAGACTGTGGTGGACTAACATTAGACTGTGGCGGACCAACATTGGTCTACGGTGGACCAAGCTTGTAAAATGATTAAATAAGGCTAAGAGATGATTTTTGAATGATGCTAAATCATTGTGTAATGTGCGGGATAGTCGTATGACTTGTATTGATTTCATGACGAAAGGCAATGCAAGTAAAAAAATATTTCATACAAATGCAAGCAGTTTTTTGCAGCCGATAGTTATTGGTAATAGGTAACTTGTGATTGGTGAATAGTAAACTGTGAATAGTAGCTGATAATTGCTAACTATTCACTACTAAGACTTGTATATAAACAAAAAAGCCAGGAAGGTAATTCCTGACTTTGTTTAAAAATAATGCCCCACTTTAAGGTAATAGGTATTTAATAAAATTATTGCCTAGTATATGTCTCGTCTATATATTTATATTTCATACCAGAACTAGTATCAGGGTATAATCTCATTTGAAATGTTGTGTTTGAAAGTATTAAAATGTCAGCAAAAGTATTGGTATCCAATCTGATTTTTGAGTTGTTTTCAACCAAAGACCATGTTCCATTATTTTTACTGTCTGGAGCAGTTGAGTCACATTTAATATTACCTTGAAAACTTGTAGTAGTATTGTCCGAATTAAATCGAATAAGGTCGTCAAGCTCACATGGTTTAAAGTATCCTAATGCTATTGCATCTATAGTAGTATCTTTTCCAATAGTACTGCTAGGTCCCGTTATAAAAAATGAAGAAAGTTTCCAAGTACCAATAATTGGACTAGAGGATGAGTTAGAAGTTGATGATTCATCTTTTTTACAGGCATTAATTGCAAGTATTGATGAAATACAAATGAGTGTAAAAGTTTTAATTTTCATTTTTTAATAAGGTTTAAGAAACGAATTTAATTATTTGAAGAGTAAAAAAAAATACTATCCCAATATTTAGTTTAATACACACATATCAAAAAACTCATTAAATAATAAACAATTACCAATTAAGAATCACCCATCAATCATTCAACATTTGATAATTTTTCATCCAATCAACTGCTAACTGTTCTACTTCGCATCCATCGCAATAAAACGCATCAGTTCTTCTCTGGTTTTGGCATCAATAAATTTACCGCTAAACTCGCTGGTAATGGTGCTGCTGCTAGTGTCTTGCACCCCACGCATAGCCACACACATATGGTCGGCTTCAATAATCACCGCCACATCCTCAGAATGCAACGATTCTTTAAGCATATTGGTTATCTGAATGGTCATTCGCTCTTGCACCTGAGGGCGTTGGGCAAAATACCTCACAATACGATTCAATTTAGAAAGACCCACCACCTTTTCGTTAGGAATATAAGCCACATGGGCCTTGCCAATTATAGGCACAAAATGATGCTCGCACACACTATGAAAAGAAATATTCTTTTCTATAAGCATGTTTTTGTAGTGGTATTTGTTATCAAAAAGTTTCACACTCGGAACATTTTCAGGATTTAGCCCCTTAAACATTTCGGTAACATACATTTTAGCTACCCTATTAGGCGTACCGCTCAGGCTGTCGTCATTCAAGTCCAACCCAAGAATTTGCATAATTTCTTTAAAATGCTTGGCTATTAGCTCAATTTTTATTTCGTCATCCAATGCAAAAGCATCCTCGCGAAGTGGTGTTTCCATCGAAAAACTCAAAGGCTTGCTTTCCACACCTTCAATGTTGAGTTTTTTAATTTCCGTTGTATTCAACGAAGTTACGTTCGGTTTCATAAAGAGTAATTTTTAATTTATATTTTTTATCAATTCTATTTCTAAGCAATTTCCATATCAAAATGGAAATATTTTCAACCGTAGGGTTGGTAATTTTAAATTCTTCCACATCCAAGTTTAAGTTTTTATGGTCAAATTTAAGTTCAATCTCCTCGTCAATAATTTGTTTCAAAATTTTCAAATCAAACAAATATCCCGAAACCGAGTCCACCTCGCCCGTTAGGCTCACAATTACTTTATAATTATGCCCATGATAGTTGGGATTATTACATAAGCCAAAGTAAGCTTTATTTTCAGCCTCAGTCCATGCCTCCACATTCAATCGGTGTGCAGCATTAAAATGAGATTCTCTCGAAATTGTTAGCTCCATCTATGCTCTTTTATTAATTAAATGAGATGAAACCATCAACATATAAAGTAACGAAAATGTCTTTTTGTCGCTCATTAATAGTATTTTATAAGGAACTATTGGTTTAAATATAGTTAACAATATTAAATCATTTAGCGCATAAATATTAATTATTAATAAAGTCGAATTGTAAAAAAGCAGCTTAAGCATTGTTTTCAATGTTATTGTTTTGTTTTTATTATTAAACAAAAGGATGTTTAAAAGATAACAACAATCAAAAATATTTATGCATAAAAAATATAATTTAGCAGCATAATTATAAAAACCATTTATATGTGGTTTGCTAATTTTTAAAATTAAACAAAAATTGTATTATAAAAATAAAATATCCATGAAAAACATACTCGCATTCATCATCCTCTTTGTTGTGCCTTTCGGTCTTTTTGCACAGTTTGGTAAGTTTAAGAAAAAAGCAGAAGTAGAAACATTTAAAGACACTCGTTTGGTAGTGGTATTGATGCAAGATAGCGCATACAATGCAAGCATTATAGCCGCAATGGATAAATATTGGAGCTATACCGGATTTGAATATTCGTATGATACCGCTATGCAAAAATATAAGAAAGGCGATTTTGCTTTTCTTTTGTTTAGCAAATCAAAGGGCAGTAAAATAAAGGCAAAAGTGTGTAGCAGCGAAGAAGATTTTAATGGATTGGTTATTACCAAAAAATACAAACGAAGAATAGTGCCCGAGGATGTTTTAGCCCTTGCCTATTGCCGCAATCATATTGATACCCTTGATTGGGAAACAGAGATGATAAGAGGTGTTCAGTTGCTTAATAATTTTTTTAATTATGCCATACAAGCTAAAAATGATGGAGATATTTCTGACAACAGAATGATGAGCAAATATCCAACAGACAAAGGATTATTGTTAGACAAAACATTGTTTGTAGAAGATAAGCAAATTGAAATGAAAGGCAAAGAAGATAAAAGTATTTTGTTTGATGCTGAAGTAGAAGAAACAGAAAATGAAAACATTCAGAAATTGATTAAAAACCAAGACAATGCTTCTTTGTATTACTATTATTCAAAAGACGAAAAGTATTGCAATAAACTTGTTGTTAGTACCGCCAATAGCGAACTCATGTATTTCAATTCTACAAGTGCCGAAAAATGCAAATTGGTTTCAAGCGATTTGAAACAAATGAAAAGCTTAAAAGAAGCCTATCAAAAAAGTAATAAATAATTTTACATGAGCGTAGAACAGAATAAAAGCAAAACATTTTTATATATGTTGGTGTTAATGGTGTTAATCCTCGTTTCAATGGGTTTGATAAATTACTATTATGTAAAAAAAATAGATGATAGTTATTCAGAACTAATTCATAGCTTTATGAAAGAAGATAATGCTATACACGAAGTAACAAGCAATAGCTCAAGATCATTGTTCATTATTAGCAAAGTTTTGAAAGCTACAACAATTGAAAAAAAAGCAAAACTGATTGATGAATTAAATGTTTATACCGAGAAGAATAACCGTAACTTTTACATTTTAGATTCATTATGTACAAATGAGTTTAGAAAGAAAAATTTAATTCAACTTCAATTGTATAGAAAAGCTTATCTTGATAGTAAAGATAGTTTGCTTAAACTGGTAGAAACTTATGGAGTAACAGAAAGCGTTAAATCTTATTACCGAAATGTTGTTAAAAATAAATTAGATATTTATCAAGATCAACAAATGCTATTTGCCTACAATGCCAAATTTGCAATGACAGAGAATTCGGATGCATTATCATCCTTGTCAAACAAAATTAGAAATATCACTTTTGGTTTAATGTTCGCTCCTATTGTGATAATTGGAATTGGTATTTTGTATATTTTTACTGTTTTATACCGTACCTCTACTTTCGAAAATGATATTTAAATAAATTTATTAAAGTAACCA
Source organism: uncultured Bacteroidota bacterium (assembly GCA_903907885.1). Lineage (GTDB taxonomy): Bacteria > Bacteroidota > Bacteroidia > UKL13-3 > UKL13-3 > RGVD01. Next base: position 6,541 of record CAIVPY010000292.1, on the reverse strand, counting down.
GGTTCGTAATCTGACATCATCTCAACAATCACCTCGAACACATTTTCAGCATTTGGTTTACTATAGTAATCTCCGTCAGTTCCGTAAGCAGGTCTGTGTGGTTGAGCAGAAATAGTTAAAGGTTTATAGTCTAACCATTGGTATGCTCCTTGCACTTCAAGTACCTGTTGCATCATATAACCTGTAGCTCCACCTTGTACATCCTCATCCATAAAAATAACTTTATTGGTTTTCTTAACAGAGTCTAGAATGCTATGTTTAATATCAAATGGTAATAAGGTTTGAACATCAATTAATTCTACCGAAATGCCTACTTCAGTCAATTGTTTTATTGCTTCTTCGGCCACACGAGTGCAACTACCGTATGTGATAAGTGTAACATCTGTTCCTGATATTAATACTTCAGGATTGCCAAGAGTGACAGAAAATTCGCCAATGTTTTCTGGCAGCCTTTCTTTTAGTCTATATCCATTTAGACATTCGATTACTAAAGCAGGTTCATCACTTTTTAGTAATGTATTATACATACCAGCAGCTTGGGTCATATTTCTTGGCACACAAACGTGCATGCCTCTAAGCGAGTTTAGAATCATTCCCATTGGGGAACCACTATGCCAAATGCCTTCTAACCTATGACCTCTTGTGCGAACAATTAAAGGTGCTTTTTGACCTCCTTTGGTTCTGTATTGAAGGGTTGCCAAATCATCGCTCAATGGTTGAAGTCCGTAAAGTAAATAATCTAAATATTGTATCTCAGCAATTGGTCTTAAACCCCGTAATGCTGCACCAATTCCTTGTCCAATTATAGTTAACTCTCTAATACCGGTATCACTCACACGGCTTTCACCATATTTGTCTTGTAATCCACTAAAACCTTGGTTAACATCTCCAATTTTTCCTACATCTTCACCAAAGGCAAAAACACGAGGGTCTCTTGCCAATGCAGCATCAAAACAAGCGGTCATAATTTCAAAACCATTCACCACTTTTGAATCATCATTAAAAATTGGTTTTATTTCATCAGCTTTTAGAGCTGATTGATTTGATTGACTATAGAGGTATGAATTGTATCTGTCTGTATTGTTCTCTTTGTATTTTTTCTTTAATGAAACTAATCTTTCACGAGCCATTGATGATTCATTGTAGGAAAGTCTTAGTGCTTTATTTATAGATGATGATATGTCTTTTCTGATGGGTTCGTTAATACGTTTTAGCTCATCTGATAATGCACTTATTTCTGTCGATTTGTTGCTAGATGTAGCCAAGTCATTCAAACATTCAGTAAGTTCAACAACTTCATTTTTTATTGGATTTAAGTAGTTTTCCCACGCATTCTTTTTGCTCACATTAACATGAATTTTTGCTTCGTTTTCTATAGCGTCCAATTCGCTAGTATTAGCAATATTGTTTGTTTCAATCCATTCTTTAAATTTCAACAAACAGTCGTATTCGCTTTCCCAAGCAAGCCTTTCTTTACTTTTATATCTTTCGTGGCTACCACTTGTGCTGTGTCCTTGAGGTTGGGTTAATTCCATTACGTGTATAAGACATGGCACATGTTCCTCTCTTGCTATTTTAGCCGCTTTTTCATATACTCGACATAGGTCTACATAATCCCAACCTTTTACCCTGAAAATTTCATAACCTTTGCCAGTTTCATTTCTTTGAAATCCTTTTAGTATTTCACTAATGTTTTCTTTTGTGGTTTGGTATTTTGCAGGAACTGAAATGCCAAACATATCATCCCAAACACTTACAATCATAGGGATTTGTAAAACACCACCCGCATTAATAGCTTCAAAAAAGTGTCCTTCACTACAGCTAGCATTTCCTATTGTTCCCCACGCTATTTCATTACCGTTATTACTAAATTTATTTTCGCCAATTAAGTTTGCATTTTTTCTGTAGTATTTTGAAGCCTGTGCCAATCCAACTAAACGAAGCATTTGCCCTGCTGTAGGTGAAATATCGCTTGATGAGTTTTTTAAGTTTTTAAGTTCTTTCCATTCACCGTTTTCATCTAAACTTCTGGTACCATAGTGACCGTTCATCATTCTTCCAGCACTTGCGGGCTCTGCATTTACATCTGTATGAGCATACAACTGAGCGAAAAATTCTTGTACAGTCAATAATCCAGATGCCATCATGAAGGTTTGGTCGCGGTAGTATCCACTTCTGAAATCTCCATTTTTAAAAGCCTTAGCCATGGCAAGTTGCGGCAGCTCTTTGCCATCACCAAAAATACCAAATTTGGCCTTGCCAGTTAAAACTTCTTTTCTTCCTACAAGGCTTGCTTGACGGCTTTCAAATGCTATTTTATAATCTTGTAAAACTTGAGATTTAAATTCTTCGAATGTTAGGTTTGACTGAGTATTGCTCATACACGAATTCTTTTTTTCCAAACCTAATAATTTTTACAATTTTAGCAAAGGAAATTTAGCAGCTATTGTAATAATAATTTTTTGCTGATAATCAATATAAATGATATGCTATTAATGAGATGTTTAAAGTGTATATTTTTTCTTCAAACCATCAACTACCATGGCAACAGCAGGACATATCAGAGTATTCTGAAAGGTGATTTTTAGTTTTTGTAAAATGTTTCGTTGCTGGGTGTGAGGAAATTCTCTACAAGCATTTGGTCTTGCATCATAAACGTGGCAGTATTTATCCTCTCCTAAAAAGGGGCAAGGCATCTTGGTAAATACATAATCATTGTCCTCATCTATCCTAAGATATTTCTCGGCAAATACGGAAGGTTTTAATTTAAGTTCAGAGGACAATCGGTCAATGTCTTTGTTTAGTAAGAGCGGACCTGTTGTTCGGCAGCAATTGGCACAATCTAAGCAATCAATTTTTTCAAAAGCTTCATCATGTAAATCGTTAGTAAGGATATCTAAATCTTTTGGCTTTTTGGCCTTAAGCTTTTCTAAAAACTTTTTATTTTCAGACGTTTTCTTTCTAGCGTTTTCTAGTATTTTTAGATACTCTGGATTCACCCTTAAATAATCTTTTTAGAATTTGATTAGTTTGAATTTAGTGGTTCTATTTTGGCTATCTAGGATATCAACAAAAAACAAACCTGATTTAAAATCTTCTGCTTTAAACTTGGCATTGTAAGCATTTACTTCTAACGTATTCATTAGTTGTCCATTGCTCGAGTATATTTGAAGTGACTTGATTTTAGCATTATTCAACACCAATTCAGCATCTCCTTTGTTTTGAGAAAATTCTTGGGTGTTGTACAACACATATTCGTTTGAAGGTATGGTTTTTGATATTGAAGAGCTTATGTTTAAACCCTTTCCTTCAATCGCTGAGTTAATGCATTGATAATGGCCTTTATTAAATAATATACTATCACTCTGCAAAACTAATTTTGCAGCTTGAGGCATGCTCATATTAAGCTGAAATGAGGCTGCTGAAGTAAAAAACAACTTCAATGATTTTTCTGTTCCTATGCATTCTGCCATATCATTTAGAAATCCAGACCAAATAACCGAATTTCCATAAACATCACTATGAGACAAATTGTTCGAATATGTTTTAGATGAGTTTGTGTTTCGGCCTCCATTAATATCTCCCGGCCATAAGTATCCATCCCAGTTCGCAAACCAACGCCAATTATAATTAGTTAACATTTTTGAAAACTGAGTGGCAACAAAATCGCAACTTCCTTCTTCAAAAGAAAGTCTATCATTGAAGTTCGTAGGATCTATAGACATAGGTGCAACAGAGTTAATACTTGCATGGGTGTATTCATGATAAATTACATCTGCATCTTCTGCATCAGGTACTCCACCAACACCAAATATTAAATAGAATGGTGGGTCTCCAAAAGAAAAACTTGAATTATCATCCCCTCTGCCATGTGCGTCAAACTGCAATTGGTAGTTTGTTAGATTTGTAATTCCAATACTTCGCATGTAGGTTTGATAATGATGTATGTGATAAAGAACCATTTCTTCTTTGAATGTTGAACTTGCTCGAGTGAAATCAAAGTTAGGATCTGTTGATTTGTAGACAGGATAAGCAGGCGAGGCAATATCAAAACTAATGGCGTATTCATTTTCCATTATGAATGTATTATTTGAAATTCTTATCGGCAGTAATACATCTCTTCTTTGGTTATTAATAGCAGGATAATCAGCGTGGTTACTATCTACCCAACGACCTGTTTTATCTGGCCATGGCTCATTATACCTAGCATTAATCATCGAGATTGGATCTGGATTGAAAATTTTGGCAGCCACCAAGGTATCTTTTTTGTCAAATCCTAAATGTAACGCCTCAGAATAAAGGTTTTCATTGCTTGTGGCATGCTTAATCACATTGTCTTTTAAACCATATTGAGATTTGATTTTTTCTGATATAGATGGGATTAATTTTTCTCCATCATAAACCCATAATTTTTTCGAATTGGTATTGGCTTTTGTATTTGGAAAATATCTGTCGCTCCAATCGCTTGCATCAAATAAATTGTCAGAAATAGAGATGATTTTGCCATCAAAATTGATATTTATTTTAACAGTTGATTGATATACCTCAATGCTTTTATAGGTTTGAATAAATTGAAAATGATATCCCAACAATGACTGTATGGACGATTGCAGTTTCAAACTAATGCTTGGGTTATTAAGTTTAGGATTATTTTTTGTTAAGTATGCTTGTGCCTCATTTGCATATATATCAATATTATTTGAAGCCTTTTGCAACGGGGCATTCAAAGCGATTTTATCATTTGAGTATTTTATTTCAGTGCTTCTGTGTTGCAGAAAATCCTTAACATTTTGGGCAAACAACAATTGTTGAAATGAAAGTGTGAAGATGAGTAATAATATTTTTTTCATTTTTAAATTGATGAATGTCGAAAATAGGCAGTTCGTTTTTTTATTTAAATCCACATATAATGTGATTTGCAAAATTCCATTTTATACCTCTTTATTCTTGTTTTATTGGAATTCTATTTTGTTTCGAATTAGAATTTGATTAGCTTGAATTTAGTGGTTCTGTTTTGGCTATCGAGTATATCAACAAAATACAATCCCGACTTAAAATCTTCTACTTTAAACTTGGTATTGTAAGCGTTTACTTCTAGTGTATTTATAAGTTGTCCATTGCTCGAATAAACATGAACGGTCTTTATTTTAGCATTGTTCAACACCAATTCTGCATCTCCTTTATTCTGTGCAAATTCTTGTGTGTTGAATAAAGTGTATTCGTTAACAGGAATTGAGTTGGCTATAGAACTGCTTATGTCCAAACCTTTGCCTACAATGGCAGAGTTGATACAAGTATAATGGGCTTTATTATACAAAATGCTATCTGTTTTCAAAACCAATTTAGCAGCTTGAGGCATATCAGTATTCAATTGAAGCATAGAAGCTGCGCTAAAGAATAGTTTAAATGCCACTTCAGTACCTGTGCACTCAGCCATATCATTTAAGAACCCTGACCAGATAACTGAATTGCCATAAAAATCGCTGTGAGATAAATTATTTGAATACACTTTAGATGAGTTTGTATTCCTACCTCCATCTATATTGCCAGACCAAGGATAGCCATCCCAATTAGCAAACCATCGCCAATTATTTATTGTTTGCATTTTAGAAAATTGGGTAGCAATAAAATCGCAACTTCCTTCTTCCAATGCTAGCCTGTCGTTAGGGTTTGTAGGGTCAATTGTTTTTGGAGCAATTGAATTAATACAAGCATGAGTATATTCATGGTTTATTACATCTGCATCTTCAGCATCTGGCACTCCACCTACCCCAAAAACTAAATAAAATGGTGAGTCGCCAAATGAAAAGCTAGAGTTATCATCTCCTCTGCCATGTGCATCCACTTGTAATTGGTAATTGGTAAGGTTTGTAATGCCTATACTTCTCATATAGGTTTGATAATGGTGAATATGGTATAAAACCATTTCTTCTTTGAATGTTGAAGTGGAGCGTGTGAAATCAAAGTTTTGATTTGAGGAGCTGTAAGCAGGTATCGTAGGTGGTGCTATATCCATACTTATAGCATATTCATTCTCCATAATAAAAGAAGTATCATTTTTTATTCTTATAGGTAGCATTACATCTCTGCGTTGTGCATTTATTGAAGGGTAATCGATGTGGCTACTGTCAACCCATCTCCCAGTTTTGTCTGGCCATGGATCATTGTATTTAGAATTAATCATTGAGATTGGATCTGGATTGAAAATTTTGGCAGCCACCAAAGTGTCTTTTTTATCAAATCCTAAATGCAATGCTTCTGAATAAAGGGTTTCATTGCTTGTGGCATGTTTAATCGCATTGTCTTTCAATCCATATTGCGATTTGATTTTTTCTGAAAATGATGCTATTAATTTATCTCCATCAAAGACCCATAATTTTTGTGAATTTGAATTCAAATTTGTTATTGGGAAATAGCTGTCACTCCAATCGCTTGCATCAAATAAATTGTCAGAAATAGAGATGATTTTGCCATCAAAATTGATATTTATTTTAACAGTTGATTGATATACCTCAATGCTTTTATAGGTTTGAATAAATTG
>CAIVPY010000291.1 GCA_903907885.1 uncultured Bacteroidota bacterium | reverse complement strand
TGGTCCAAAGTTGAAGGGTATCGTTTCTAAAAACATCAATAATGATTTGATTTTTGTTATTAATATCAATCAAGTCAACCCATTTCTTTCTTAGGTTGTTGGTGTCGCGCAATTGGTTTTGAAAAACTTCAACAAACTGTAGTTCCTTGTCATGAATGATAGTTTCTGACGTTTTATATTTGTCTTCAATCTGCACTTCTGTATTCTCAATATACCGCTGCTCAACAAGCAACGAAACACTCAAGCCCGAAAGTCCAATGAGTAAAAAGAGTAAGTATTTTGAAATAATTTTATTCAAAAGATAACTAAATATATTTTCCAGTTTCTAAGTAATTCTTCACATAATCGGCTACTGCATCTTCAATACTTGTAAATGCGTTGTCATAGCCGATATCATGTAGTTTTTTCATATTGGCTTCAGTAAAATATTGGTAGGTGTCTCTAATATCCTCTGGAATATTTATATATTCAATATTGGGTTCTATGTTTAATGCTTTGAATATAGCTTTGCTTAGGTCATTCCATGTGCGAGCTTCACCCGTACCTAAATTATACAAACCTGAGTGCTTTCTATGATGCAATAAAAACATACATACATCACAGAGGTCTTTTACATAAATAAAATCTCGTTTTTGTTCGCCATCTTTATAATCATCTCTGTGAGAGCGAAACAACTTTACCTTACCTGTTTGTTTTATTTGGTGGTATGAGTGAAATACTACCGAAGCCATGCGAGCTTTATGGTATTCATTTGGTCCATATACATTAAAGAACTTTAGCCCTGCCCAAAAATAAGGTTGCTTGCTTTGCTCCAAAGCCCATTTATCAAAATTATGCTTGCTGTTTCCATAAGGATTCATAGGAACCAATTTATCCAATTCCTTCACATCATCATCATATCCATTTGCCCCATCCCCATATGTAGCTGCACTTGAAGCATACACCAAAGGGATACCTTCATTGGCACAAATTTGGAAAAGTTGTTTGCTAAAATCTAAGTTTAGGAGTTTAAAAATAGCTTCGTCTTTTTCGGTAGTATCTGTTCGAGCCCCTATGTGAAAGATGAATTCTGTTTGATTGGCATTTTTTTCGAGCCACGACATAAAATCTTTGCGCTCCACTTTCAGCGTATATTTTTTGCCTTCGATATTTTTCTCTCTTCCTGGAACTGCACCAAAATCATCTACCAAAACAACATCATTAAATCCATCTTGGTTTAGCCTAGCTACCAAGCAGCTGCCAATAAAACCTTCGGCTCCTGTTACTATAATCATAAGGCGAAAGTAAGAAAAAGTATGAATAGTTTTTCTAACTATCGCTTGCTTTAGAATTTATAGATTGGTTAAATTATATCCTTTCAATTTTTTAAATAATATCATCCGCTAATTTCCATATTACTCCAAATGCTTGATATTTTATGGCAAAACATATATTTGCATTTGATTATTAATGCTAAATGGCTGATAGACAAAAAATAGTATACATTACCCGCAGAGAAAGATTCAATGCGGCACACAAATTATATAACCCTAATTGGACTTTTGAAGAAAATGAGAACTTTTTTGGCAAATGTGCTAACCATTTTTATCATGGGCATAATTTTGAATTGTTTGTTACCATCAAAGGGATTGCCAATCCAGACACGGGTATGATCATGGATTTAAAAGTCTTAAAAGCCCTTATCAAAGAAGAAATTACTGAAAGATTAGACCATAAAAATTTGAATGAAGATGTTGACTTCCTAAAAGGGCAATTGCCATCAATCGAAAACATTATTGTAGCCATTTGGGAAATATTAAATCCAAAAATTACCAATGGTAAACTTCATTCGTTAAAACTTATTGAAACTGAAAACAACTTTGTTGAATACTTCGGAGAATAAAATCTACTAAAACATACTAACATGAAAAAAGCATACATATTTCCTGGTCAAGGCGCTCAGTTTGTGGGAATGGGAAAAGACCTTTACGAATCGTCTTCTCTAGCCAAAGCATTATTTGACAAAGCCAATGAAATTCTTGGCTTTAGTATTACCGATTTGATGTTTAACGGAACTGACGAAGATTTGAGACAAACCCGAGTTACACAACCAGCGGTATTTTTACACTCTGTTATCAAAGCCATGTGTTTAGGCGATGGTTTTGCACCTGATATGGTGGCTGGACATAGCCTTGGCGAGTTTTCGGCATTGGTTGCCAACAAGACATTGAGTTTTGAAGATGGATTGAAATTGGTGTATGCCCGTGCTATGGCTATGCAAAAAGCTTGCGAATTGCAAGCTTCAACCATGGCAGCAGTATTGGGTTTGGAAGATAATAAAGTAGAGGAAATATGTGCATCTATAAATGATGAGATAGTGGTAGCAGCCAATTATAACTGCCCAGGCCAATTGGTAATATCTGGTTCGATTGAAGGTGTAAATAAGGCTTGCGAGTTGCTAAAAGCTGCCGGTGCCAAACGTGCGCTAGTATTGCCTGTAGGTGGTGCTTTCCACTCTCCGTTGATGTTACCCGCTCAGGTAGAATTAGAAGAAGCTATACATTCAACTCAGTTCAACTCCCCTATTTGCCCTGTTTATCAAAACTATGTGGCAAAAGCGGTGAGCGATGTGAACGAAATCAAACAAAACCTAATAAGCCAATTGACAGCCCCTGTAAAATGGACGCAATCGGTGCAAGCTATGGTAGCAGATGGAGCCACCGACTTTATAGAATGTGGCCCTGGCAATGTATTACAAGGATTGGTTAAAAAAATACACAAAGAAGCCAATACAAGCGCTGCTTAGCTAATTGTTTTATTTTTAATTTGGTTTATTCTTGTTCGCAATTAAGGAACTACGCCCCTTGTTATGTATCATGCCTAACAAGATGAAATATGCAAATATTCCTCCATCCATCCATTAGCAAACTCCTTTTTCATTTATCAATCTTTAGTCACAACCCGCAAGCTTGTCTTCAGACTAAAGATAGTAGGGGCCTGCTGTTATAGGATGTGCTATTACTCAGTCGGCATGGCTTTATTTGCCAATTAGTCAAGGTATTGCTCTGATAGGTTATCATATTTCCATTTTTCATTCGACTTAGTTAATTCCAATTCAAATGTATTATTGTCGATGTCCCAAAGTCGGAATACAATTTTAGTTGTGTCCGTTTTGCGGCAACCACATTCAATTTTTACAATTTTATTTGGTAGTTCCATTGAATCTTGTTTTATGTTAAGTAAAAAAGCACTTTCTAATTGCGGGCTATATATTCCTGCTTTTAGATTTTCAATCGTTTTTTTAATTTTATTTTGGTCAAATTGTTTGCATGTGTTTGTACTTTGAAAATTATATCTATTTCCTTCGTCAATTGGAGG
>CAIVPY010000290.1 GCA_903907885.1 uncultured Bacteroidota bacterium | reverse complement strand
CGCAAACTGGTTTCAGTACGGTAAAAATCGTCACACATTTTGTAAAATTTTATGAAAAAGACGAACTTCCGTACATTTTATACAGAACCATAAAAATTTTTACTGAGTTACTAAATCTACCCGCACAACTTTTCAATAAAGGCCATCAGATGGAAGTTTATTTACGGGTTAACAAACAAGCCTAACCATTTAACGCGCGCTCAAGTTTAATTTTTTATTGCGTGAATGGCACCTATAACCGGCCAACGCTTTATAAGAAACAATACATTTAGTATAAAATATCAACTTTACTATTTTATACCCTCCTTAAAAAATGCTATCTCTTAAAGCAATACAAAAGCCCGAACATTTATCTCATCCTAAATATCGTGCTGACATTGATGGCTTACGCGCAATAGCGGTTATTTCTGTTATTTGTTTTCATGCGTTTCCACTTTCCCTTAAGGGTGGATTTATTGGCGTCGACATTTTCTTCGTCATCTCAGGTTATTTAATCTCCACCATTATTTTTGATAATTTAGATCATCACACTTTTAGTTTTATTGAGTTTTACAGTCGTCGAATTAAGCGCATATTTCCTGCATTACTACTCGTATTAATTGCCTGCCTTATCTTCGGTTGGTTTGCACTTTTAGCGGATGAATATAAACAACTTGGTAAACACATAGCGGGTGGTGCCGGATTTATTGCTAATTTCATGTTTTGGAATGAAAGCGGCTACTTTGACAATACTGCCGATACCAAACCATTATTGCACCTATGGACGCTTGGGATTGAAGAACAGTTTTATATTGTTTGGCCGTTGCTATTATGGGCTGCCTGGAAAAAGAAGTTCAATTTATTAACTATTTCGGTAGTCATCGCCATTTTCTCCTTTGTTTTGAATGTTAAAGGAATACGGGCTGATGCCATAGCCACTTTTTATTCACCACAAACACGTTTTTGGGAGTTATTAATAGGTTCAATATTGGCCTATGTTACTTTGTATAAGCCAAATCTATTGGCGACACAAAAACAAAAACTTGATGGGTGGTTAGTTGCTCTCATATGGACGGGCCTCCCTAAAGAAAACCTCCGCACATTACGTAATGCCCAGTCGCTACTGGGTGCTGCTTTAATAGGCTACGGACTTTTAATCCTTAACAAGGATCGACATTTCCCTGGCACTTGGGCTTTATTACCCACACTCGGCGCAGCGCTGATAATTTCAGCTGGCACACAAGCAGGGTTCAACCGTATCGTTTTATCAAACCGACTATTGGTATGGTTTGGATTGATCAGTTTCCCCCTGTATTTATGGCATTGGCCTTTGTTGTCGTTTGCTTGTATTTTGGAAGGTGAAGCGTCTCTAAAAATGCGCAGTATTGCACTTTTAGTGTCAATTATACTTGCTTGGTTGACCTATCAGTTGATTGAAAAGCCCATTCGACTAAAAGCTAAAAGTAATAGCACCGTTTATATATTAATCACTTTAATGCTATTAGTGGGTTCTGGTGGCTATGTTTTATACAAAAATGATGGCTTTCAAGGTTATGGTTTTCGAAGTAAAGAAAAAAATGATTTTGCAAATTATTTTGAAAACAGCCTGCCT
>CAIVPY010000289.1 GCA_903907885.1 uncultured Bacteroidota bacterium | reverse complement strand
GGTATTGAAAATTTAGTTTATAAACCAGGACTTTCATTAGCCGAATTTGCAGATGTAAATCTTATTAAAGGAGTTTTCCGATTGCAGGTTTTTTCCTCTTTCAGTAAACATGTTAGAAAATACTTTTCGAATCCGAAATTAATTGCACTAATGGAATTCCCTGTTTTGTTTCTTGGAGCAATGCCTCAAGACACCCCTGCGCTTTATAGTTTAATGAATTATGCAGGACTAAAATTGGGAACATGGTATCCACAAGGTGGGTTTATAAAAGTGATAGAAGCAATGGAAAATGTGGCTAAAAATAGTGGAGCACATTTCCATTTGAATGCAACTGTCGAAAAAATTGAAATTGAAAATAGTTATGCAAAAAATATTATTGTGAATGGTAAAGAATTTAAATGTGACGCCATTATAGCTTCAGCTGATTACCATCATGTAGAAAGTAAATTATTACCAAAAGAATATAGAAACTACTCTGATAATTATTGGAAGAAAAAAACATTTGCTCCCTCTTGCTTGGTTTATTATCTTGGAATAAGTAAGAAAATAACAGCACTAAATCACCATACACTGTTTTTTGATGAGGATCTTGAACTACATTCTTTAGAAATTTATAAAACCCCTAAATGGCCCACTAAACCATTGTTTTATGTATGCTGTCCTTCAAAATCTGATAACAGCGTAGCACCCCTTGGTCATGAAAATATTTTTTTATTAATGCCCATAGCACCAGGCTTGAATGATACGGAAGAACTTCGCGAAAAATATTTTCAAATGATGATTTCAAGATTAGAAAATCAAGTAAATGAAAATATATCAAGTTACATTGATTATAAAAAAAGCTACTGTATAAACGATTTTATATTTGATTATAATTCATACAATGGTAATGCATACGGACTAGCAAATACATTAATGCAAACAGCTAATCTGAAACCCAAAATAAAAAATATAAAAATTAAAAATCTATTTTATGCAGGTCAACTAACAGTTCCAGGTCCAGGTGTTCCTCCTTCAATAATCTCTGGCAAAATTGCATCCGATCAATTAATAAAACATTTTAACAAAACAAACCATGAAATTACTATTTGATAATGTGTCAGTGCAGTGTAGTAAGCTAACTACTCGTGCATACAGCACTAGCTTTTCGTTAGGAATATATTTTCTGCAAAACAAGCTACGTAATCCTATTTATTCCATTTATGGATTTGTAAGATTTGCTGACGAAATAGTTGACAGTTTTGATGGATTTGATAAAAAATATTTACTGGCGAAATTTAAAGATGAAACATACGAAGCTATTGAAAATAGAATTTCATTAAATCCAATTTTAAATTCTTTTCAACAAGTGGTTCATCAATATAATATAAGCCATGATTTAATTGACACGTTTTTGAAAAGTATGGAAATGGATTTGGACAAAGTAAACTACACTCCTGCGAAATACGAGGAATATATTCTTGGTTCTGCAGAAGTAGTCGGGTTGATGTGTTTACATGTTTTTACAGAAGGAAATAATAATCTATACGATGAATTGAAACCATTTGCCATGAAGCTTGGTGCAGCATTTCAGAAAATAAATTTTTTAAGAGACATGAAAGCTGATTATCAAATTCTTGGAAGAACCTATTTCCCTAATGTTGATATAACAAGATTTTCAACCTGTACAAAACGAAAAATTGAAAGTGAAATAGAACACGATTTTAAAGAAGCTTTAATTGGCATAAAAAAACTTCCAACATCATCCAAATTAGGTGTATATCTTGCTTATGTATATTATAATTCATTATTTAGGAAGATAAAAAACATATCTGCTCAAAAAATCCTATCCAAGAGAATACGAATAAGTAATGGAGAAAAATTTGGATTGATGTTAAACAGTATGTTTCAATATAAGATGAACCTATTATGAGAAATATTGTTTTTCTGTTTATATTTCTCTGTTCAAAAACACAGGCAGCTGATATAACTATAAATCAGGTGAGGATATTGTTTAAATCATCTTCAACAAATGAAAATTCATGCTTAAAACTAACAAATATTTTGGAAGAATATAATGAACTTAACAATCCAACAATGGCTGCTTATAGAGCTTGTGCTACAATGATGATGGCTAGATATGTTTTGAATCCAATTAACAAATTATCATATTTCAACCAAGGAAAAAATTTACTTGAAAAATGTATTAAAGTGGACAATGCGAATATCGAAATTCATTATTTGCGATTTACAATTCAATCCAATGCGCCCACATTTCTAGGTTACTATAATTCTATTTCAAATGACAAATTATTTCTGTTAAAAAATATCTCCAATGTAAATGATTTGCAATTAAAGCATATGATTATTTCATTTTTAAAATCTTCTAAACATTTAACTATAAAAGAAAAACAAAATTTTAAATAATGAATGAATATTTAATACTAGTAGATGAAAATGATAAACCATGTGGCAAAATGGAAAAGCAAATTGTACATGAATTGGGAATACTTCATCGTGCATTTTCAATTTTTATATTTAATTCAAAAGGCGACTTGCTTTTACAACAAAGAGCTGATGAAAAATATCATTCTGCTGGTTTATGGACAAACTCATGTTGTAGTCATCCTAGGTTTGGTGAAGATATTTCATGGGCTGTTGAAAGGCGCTTGATGCAAGAAATGGGGATGAATTGCAAAACAGATTTTGCTTTTAGTTTTGTTTATAAAGTGCAATTTGAAAATGGTTTAACAGAACATGAATTTGACCACGTGTATTTTGGAGTTACAGATGATTTGCCCATTCCTGAAAAATCAGAAGTAAAAAATTGGAAATACATGAGTATTGAAAACCTTGAAATGGATATTATAATTCATCCCAAAAACTATACAGAGTGGTTGAAAATATGTTTGCCTCGGGTAAAAAAAATTCAATATAAATAAATCACAAAAATATGCGTCAGTTTAAAACAGAACAATTTCTACCCATTGACAAAAAAACAGCTTGGGCATTTTTTTCATCACCCAAAAATCTATCTACTATTACTCCTCCCGAATTGGATTTCAAAATTTTGACGACTCTAACAAACGATGAAATTTATGAAGGAATGAAAATTGATTACACCGTGAAACCCCTTTTTGGTGTGAGGCTTAAATGGCAAACTAAAATTTGCAAAGTGCAAAATCAAAACTATTTTACAGACATACAAACAATTGGACCCTATAAAACTTGGGAGCATAAACATACTTTTGTGGAGTTGAACAACGGAGTGCTTATGACAGATGTGGTGAATTATGAATTACCTTTGGGGTTCATTGGTAAATTGGTAGAGGAAATATTGGTAAGAAAAAAAATCGATTCGATTTTCAACTACAGAAGGGACATTCTTAGTAAATTGTTTGTATAATATGGAAAACATATTAATAAATTCATTAATTATTCTAGCTTCATTCCTTTGTATGGAGGGAGTTGCTTGGTTCACACATAAATTCGTGATGCACGGTTTATTGTGGTTTTTGCATAAAGACCATCACAAAAAGGACACATTTGGATTTTTTGAACGTAACGATTTTTTCTTTCTCATTTTTGCTTTGCCCGGCATTGCAGGTTTATTTTTGGGTATGCAAAAAGATTACAATTTTCTTTTTTGGATTGGTTTAGGAATCACTATATATGGTTTCGCCTATTTTTTCGTTCACGAAATTTATATTCATCAGCGATTTAAATTATTTCGAAATGCCGACAACAATTACTTTAAAGCTATTCGCAGGGCGCATAAAATGCATCACAAACATTTGAGTAAAGAAGATGGTGAATGTTTTGGAATGCTGTGGGTGCCATTTAAGTATTTCAACAACAAAAATTCCAAAATTATAATATGAAATTAACATATTTCTGGATTGATTTTCTGACCATAATTATTCCATTTGTCTTTTCGTTTCATCCAAAAATTTCATTTTACAAGAATTTGAAATCTTTTCTAATTGCAAATGTATTAATAGCCTTGCTATTTATTGGATGGGATATATTATTTACTAAGATTGGTGTATGGGGATTTAATTCTGATTATATTTCAGGAATATATTTTTTCAATCTTCCTCTCGAAGAAATATTGTTTTTCATCTGTATTCCATTCTCGTGTGTATTTACCTATCATTGTCTGAATTTGTTTTTCGAGATTCGGTGGAAACAAAAAACTGAAAGCATATTTGTTCTAATTTTTTCTGCCTTACTATTATTTACAGGAATGTATTTTTATACTAATCTATACACTTCATACACTTTTATCAGTTTAGGTATTATTCTAATTCTGCTAAAGTATATCATGAAAATAAATTGGCTTGCTAAATTGGTCATCATCTATCCAATTTTACTCATTCCTTTTTTTATAGTAAACGGCACCCTCACTGGTAGCGGATTGCAACAAGCTGTTGTATGGTACAACGATTCTGAAAATCTTGGCATACGATTATTTACAATACCTCTTGAAGATGTTTTTTATGGATTTGAATTGGTATTGCTTAACATTTTTCTTTACGAATATTTTAAAAGTAAATTCAATAGTCATAAAAGTCAAGACGATGAGCAAAACAATTATTAATCTAATTCTAACCATACTTATGACAACAACAATTGCACTTTCTCAGCCATTGCAAACTGTTGCAAATGTTGACTTGAATAGTTATGTAGGAAAATGGCATGAAATTGCTTCTTACCCTCAAAGGTTTCAAAAAGGTTGTCAATGCACAACGGCCGAATACACTTTAAGCGATAAAGGATATGTAATTGTTGAAAACAGATGTAATAGAGATAGTATTACAGGCAAACAATCATATATCAAAGGAAAAGCCTTTGTTGAAAAGAATTCAGGTAATGCAAAATTAAAAGTTCAATTTTTCTGGCCATTCAAAGGAAAATATTGGATAATTGATTTAGCAGATAATTACAGTTACGCTGTTGTTAGCCATCCGAACAGAAAATATTTATGGATTTTATCAAGAACTCCTAAAATGGATAACACAATCTATCAGCAAATTCTATCTCGATTAAAAGAAAAGGAATTTGATTTAACAAAGCTCCAGCTTACTGCGCAATCTTGCAAGTAATTTCTAAATACAAAACTTAATGGCTACAATATTAATTACGGGTGGCACAGGTGTTGTCGGAAGATTTCTCAGTAAAAAATTAAAAGACAAAGGATATTCCGTTGCTACACTTGGTAGAGCTAGTAAGAATGGTTCTGAAATAAACACTTACACTTGGGACATTGAAAAAAATGAAATTGAAAAAGAAGCCTTAGAAAAAGTCGATTATATAATTCACCTTGCAGGAGCTAACATCAGTGAAAGCAAATGGACAGCTAAAAGAAAAAAAATAATCATTGACAGCCGTGTTAAATCTGCACAATTGATTTTTGAAAAATTAAAAGAAAATACAAACCAAGTAAAAGCATTTATTTCTGCATCAGCAATTGGATATTATGGAGCAATTTCAACAGACAAAATATTTTCTGAAACAGACACCCCTGCCAATGATTTTCTTGGAGAGACTTGCCTAAAATGGGAACAAGCAGCAGATAGATTTGAGGAATTGGGAATAAGGGTAGTAAAAATCAGAACGGGTATTGTTCTAACCAAACAGGGTGGTGCATTGGCAAAAATGATAACGCCCATCAAATTAGGAATTGGTTCACCCATTGGTAATGGCAAACAATATTTGCCCTGGATACATATTGAAGACTTGTGCGACATCTACATAAAAGCAATTGAAGATGCTCAAATGAAAGGAGTTTATAATGCCGTAGCACCTGATCACAAAACAAACAGAGATTTTACCAAGACATTAGCTGTTGTGCTTAGAAAACCATTATGGTTTCCTAATATTCCTGCGCTTGTAATGAAAATAATTTTTGGAGAAATGTCTGTAATGCTTTTAAAAGGGAGCAGAGTTTCATCAGAAAAAATTACAAACGCTGGTTATAAATTTAAATTTCCTAACCTTAAAGAGACATTTGTCAATTTGTTAGTTGAAAACACAAAATGAGTATTTGATCATTACATCCAAAATATTTAAGACTCAAAGGGACTCGTTGCATTATGGAGATCTCTTTTCACATAGCCAAGCGTCTGAAAGATATATTTTGTTTAGGTAATGAAGTGTTCCAATAGTATTGCTTTCGGTTTTGGTTTCCATTTTGGTAGCTTTCATTTATAGGACTTAGTGCTAATTTCTGTGAAATGATTTCCTTCTTGGCTCTATCTTTAAGGGCATCTTTATTATTTTTCAATTCTGTAGCCATGCCCTAAACTATTACAACTGCTTTGATCTTCTTACTTATTCCTTTCTCTTCTGTCCCACTTTGTGCTAATGTATTGAAAGGCAATGATATATATCACTAAACTTAGTAATAATAAAAACATACTGTTGTAAATATAAAATTATAATTACATAATAACCAAACCACAACAAATTTTATCCATTAAACTTAATTAAATTATTCTATGAAAAAATTTTACTTAGTACAACTTTTCGTCTTGATGATTATTTTAACTAATACGTCAAAGGCAACAAATGTTAGTGGTGCAATTGCATCAAACACTACTTGGAACTCTGCTGGAAGTCCCTACATAGTCACGTCAAGCATTACCGTAAATACGGGTATTACTTTAACTATTAGCAGCGGTGTTACCGTTCAGTTTAATGATGGTTTTGGAATGACCATATTGGGTAATCTAAATGCTACCAGTGCTGTGTTTACATCAAGCAGTGCAACACCAACCGCTGGCAAATGGGGCATAATCAATATAGGAGATGCCACCAACACCGGTGCCGTATCCCTTACTTCGTGCCAAGTATCCTACGCTCAATACATTAATGTTTTAAAGGGATCTATAACTACTAACGCAACCGATTTTTCTAATTTTTCAAGTTATGGTATTAACATTAATGGAAATGCAACAAATAGTGCAACTGCTAACTTAACTGGAGGCACTTTTGCCAATTGTGGTACTTGTATTTATTTAAATCAAAATGGTAGTGTGGTTACCAATGGAACTAATATGACTAGCTCTTCTAACGGGGTGTATTTTACTGGAAATAGTATGAGTAGCAGTTCGTTTACTGGTGGAACAATAAGCGGAATGACAACAGCAGCTATTACTTCTTACAATTCAACCTCTCAATCATTTAGTAATGTTACTATAAACGGAAATTGTACAAGAGGCCTATACTTGAATTATGCAAATATTACCATGACGGGTTGCACAATAACAAGTTGTGTAACTCCTGTGGAATATACTGGACCATCAACTTTGGTTTTAAATGGAATAGCAAATACTTTTTCAGGCAATACCAATAGCTACGTGTTAATCAACTTTGCTACCATGACAGCCTCTATGAATTTACCATCTATAGATTTGTATTATTACTTTTCGCAAAGTTTTACAATTAACAATTCAAAAACACTTACAATCCCAGCTGCTAGTACGGTAAAGTTTGCAGATAATATAGGTTTGAATGTAAATGGAACTCTTAATGCTACTAGTACATTGTTTACATCAAGCAGTGCTTCGCCAACCCCTGGCAAATGGGGCATAATCAATATTGGAGATGCCAACAACGCAGGTTCGGTATCCCTTACTTCGTGTCAGGTTTCTTATGCTCAATACATTAATGTACTTAGAGGATCTATTACCACCAATGCAACCGATTTCTCTAATTTTCAAAGTTATGGAATTTACATGACTGGTTACGCAAACAATACGACATCGGCTAATTTAACGGGAGGTACTTTTACAAACTGTGGCACGTGTGTGTATATCAATTATGGAAGTGTTATTACCAATGGAACCAATATGTCTAACTCTGCTTATGGGGTGAATTTTAATGGAAGTACTACAAGTAGCAGTTCGTTTACTGGTGGAATTATAAGCGGAATGACCACAGCAGGTATTTATTGTAATAATCCAACCTCTCAATCATTTAGCAATGTTACCATAAACGGAAATTGTGCAAGAGGACTATACATGAGTAATGGAAATGCTACCATGACGGGTTGCACAATAACAGGTTGTGTAACTCCAGTGGAATATGCAGGTCCATCAACTTTGGTTTTAAACGGAATAGCAAATAATTTTAGTGGAAATACAAACAAGTATGTATTTATGAATCACTCATCACTTTCTTCATCTATGACTTTGCCAAGCATTAATATTCCTTATTATTTTCCGAGTACTTACTATATATACACTGGAGGCAGGTTGCAATTAAGTGATGATAATATTTTAAAATTTCCAGGTACAGGTATAGTTGTAAGTAATGGTAAACTAATTGCAAATGCTAGTGTTGGCAAACAAATCTATTTTACTTCTTTTCATGATGACAACTTAGGTGGAGACGCCAACGGAAATGGAAGTGCAACTGCTCCTGCAATGAATCAATGGTATGGTATTAATTTCCCCGATGCATCAATTGATTCAGCTAGTATTTTAAGGCGTGTAACCATTAAATATGCTACCAATGGTGTAACTATTGATAATGCTTCACCAACAATTGATAGTTGCATATTTAGTTATAACTATCATGGAATATATGCCACAAATGCTTCGTATCCCATAATTAATGGTTGCACAATTGGTTCAAGTGGACTTACCCCCATTGCACTCACTTTTGATGCTGACCCAACATTTACAGGTAATATATTTTCGTTTCAGGACAATACATACGATGCCATTGGATTAATAGCTAGCACATTGGCGGCAAATGCCACTTTAAAAATTAGAAAAGTTACCACATCACCCAATGTAACCTATGTAATGCTTGGTGATATAACAGTTCCCGTAGGAAAATCATTAACCATAAACAAAGGAATTGTAATAAAATCGGTTAGCAATTACAAAATAATTGTACTCGGGGCAATATATGCGAATGGTACAATTGATAGCAACATTGTGATGACCTCAGTGCATGATGACAATGCAGGGGGACCTGGAGACACCAATAAGAACGGCACACAAACCTCTGCTACCAAAGCTGATTTTGGAGGCATTGTGTTTGCACCTGGTAGTTTAAACGCATCTTTATTAAATTATTGCGATATTCGATTTGCTTCATTAAATCAAACCTATTATTCAAATCAATATCAATCTGGGGGTTCAATAACAACCATAAATGCTAGTCCTACCATATCCAATTGCAAAATAAGTAATTGTACAAATGGCATCATGTGTTACCAAGCATCTAACCCAACACTTACCAATAACCAAATCATCAATAGTTCTTCAACTCCCATAGCCATGTCGGTTTCTGCCAATCCAGTTTTTTCAAACAATACTTTTACCAATGCAGGCTATTTAGGTTTGGGTATTATTGGCGAAACGGTTACTGTAAATGGTTTGCTAATGAAAAGAAATATTTCAGGATATACCAACATCACTTATGTTTTATTAGGTTCTTTAACCATTGCCAGTGGAACCAATGTAGAAGTTGAAAATGGTGTGGTCATAAAAAATGTGAATTACTATATATATGTTGATGGAGGATTCAAAATAAGTGGTACACCATCAAGTAGGGTTATACTCACTTCGATATCCGATGACAATGTAGGAAATCCATTCGACACCAATGGGGATGGTAATGCTACCATACCAGCGGCAGGCAATTGGGGCAATATCAGTTTCAACCCTAGCAGCGATGATGCCTATTCTAAAATTAGATGCACCACTATGAAATTTGCTGGTGCAAGTACTGGTGTAGTTAAATGGAACAATGCGGCTGCATCAATGGACGATTGTATCATAACAAACACTTCTGGTTTCGGACTTGGGTTTGAGGGCAACTCAAACCCAATAATTGATAGTGTGCAATTGCAAAACGGAAATTCAGACCCTATAGGAATGTCGTTAACCTCTGACCCTACCTTCAGCAACATTACATTTACGGCTAATGCCACACGTGGCATTCAAATTACGGACCGCACCCTATCTTCAAATGCTTTGTTAAGAAAAAGATCGATGGCAGGTATAAGCAATATTGCCTATTTTATAGTTAGTTTAACCATTAATGCCACTGCCACTTTATCGATAGAGGCAGGAGTTGTAGTTAAATCTGAAACTGGTAGCTCACTAATTATCGTAAATGGAGCACTGATTGCCTTAGGTACTGTATCAGATAAAATAATATTTACATCCAAACATGACGATTCAAATGGAGGTGATTATAATAACAATGGCAATGCAACATCACCAGGAAAAGGCTACTGGTCTGGTATTTTATTTAATTCATCATCCATAAACAGTTCGCTTAAAAATTGCATTTTCAGATATGGAGGGGCAAGTGGAGAGGTAATCTATATTAACAGTTCAACAGTCTTAACCATAGATAGTTGTATCATTGAACAAACCTCTTCTCCCGCTATTGGTTCGTATGGATCAACTTCTGCCATTATAAAAAACACCCAACTCCTAAATATTGACAATGTTCCAGTTCGTATGGCTATGTTTTCAAACCCAACATTTACCAATATTTCGCTATCAAACGTACAAACAATAGCTTTAGGAATTGTTGGCGAAACTTTTTCACAAAATGCTACCGTACCCATCCGAAATTTTGCAGGATACAACAACATAACCTACATTGGTGAGTATTTTACCATAAATGCTGGCACTACCATTACCATCCCGGCAGGTGTGGTTTTTAAAAATGGCTATTGGACAGTAAATGGAAAGTTGATAGTGAATGGCACCACAGCATCACCTGTGGTGTTTACAAGTATTGCCGATGATAGTTACGGGAATCCTTTAGATACTAAACAAGATGGAAACATTCAAAACCCAAGAGACTATCCCTTTAATAGTACTGCTATTACTTTTAGCGACATCAGCGATGATGCTAGTTTGGTTCGCAATGCTATTTTTAGGTATAATTTTAGTAGTTGTATCCAATTAAATTCAGCATCCCCTTTAATTGACTCGTGCTTATTTCAATTTGCCCGGTATGGTGTTTCCCTAACTGGGGTATCGCAGCCCGCCATAAACAATTGCAAGTTTGATAATTTAGCATGGGGAGGCAGCAACAATTATGTTGGTTACCCCATTTACACTTCGATTTTATCTTATCCTTCTTCAACCTTAAACAATACCATCACTGGAAATTATACCTATAGAGGTATCGGAATTATGAATGAAACCCTATCGCAAGATGTTACCTTAGCCAAAAGGAATTTTGCGGGCATTACAAATATCCCTTACATATTCTCACAATTTTACATTGGTTCTGGGGCTACACTTACCATAGCTCCTGGGGTGGTGTGTAAATTTACAGGTGGTCAATTATACGTTAATAAAGGGCTCATAGCCGAAGGTGGTTTAACAGCAGACAGTACCATTGTGTTTACATCCATTATGGATGATTTTTATGGTGGCGATACCAATGCAGATTCAAATTACACATCACCTAGTGGAGAATGGAGTGGCATCTATTTAGATAATCAGGCTATTAATAGCATTTGCAGATTTAGAAATATCATTGTTAAATATTCATATTCTGGTATAAACTTAACAAGCAAAAGTCCCTCTATTACTTATTCATTGTTTAGTAATAATTATTATGGAATTTATGCGACAGGAGCTTCCAATCCAGTAATCAATTATTGTGATTTTATGAATAATATTTATTATGGAGTGAATAATGTTAACAAAACATTTACTATTAATGCCCAAAATTGTTGGTGGGGAAATAATACGGGTCCAACACATGTGTCAAACGCAAGTGGAACAGGAGATAAAATATCAGATGCCGTTTCATATTCTCCATTCCGCACTATAGATGCCCAAAATCCAATAATGGGAGATGTAAGTTTAAATGGCACTGTTCAAGCGTATGATGCTGCTTTGGTTTTACAAAAATCAGTTAGTTTAATTACATTTAATGCCCTACAAACAAGGGTAGCAGATGTTTCAGGCACTAGTGGTATAACGGCTTATGATGGTTCGTTAATTCTCCAATATGTAGTAAATAAAATTCTTGTTTTCCCTGCTGAAGAGCTATTTAAAAAGTCCAATCCAATTGTTCCTGCTTTTGCAAGTTTAAACATGGATAACAAAGCAATTTTAGCTGGCGATACATTTACAATTCCTATTCATATCAGCAAAGTTGACTTGGCTCAATCCATAGATTTGCATATTAAATATGACCCATCCCTATTGAGTATTTTAGATTTAACCGCTGGTTCATACACACAAAATTTAAGTTTCAATCAAAATATTGACACCCTAAAAGGAATGATATATCTTTCATTGGCCTCGGTTGATTATTTGAAAACAGATGGAGATTTTATTTACCTTACCTTAATAGCAAAAGGCAGCTCTTCAAAACAAAGCATAACATCTCTTAGTATTGTTAAATTTCTAGCCAACGAAACCGATATGAAATCAGAAGTATTTGGTGGAACAATAACCATAGAAAATAAAACTACTAGCATAACTCAAATCAGCAATTTACATTTTGACACCCCATATCCAAATCCGTTTAACAACACTGTTAATATTCCTTTTGTACTTGCTAAACCTGAACCTAAAGTTACAATTGAGATTTACTCAATAATAGGCAAGCAGGTTTTTTCAACTACCATTGAAAACAAAGGTAGCGGAGGAACATTATACACTTGGGATGGCAACGATAATAATGGATTGCCATTAGATGGTGGTACCTATATCATTTTTGTTAAAACCACTGATGAACAAATGATGCAAAAAGTAATGTTACTTAAATAATTGTTTTTAAAATATGAAAGTTATGAAAACAATAACAAGATTATTGCTCGTCATTTGTTTATATGTTAATACGACAAGTGCTCAAACCATTGGTATAAGAATACCCGACACAACTAGCACTATTGGTAGTATTATAGATATTCCCATATATGTTGACAGCACATTAACAGGTAAAAATGTGCTGTCATATCAACTAAAAGTTAGCTATAATACGGTTCCAATTAGTTTTATTGGAATAATTACTACTGGCACATTAAGTGCAGGATATTCAGCACCAAGCTATAACTTAAATACAAGCACAGGAATACTATCTATATCGGCAGCTGGAAGCACCGTTTTGTCAGGCAAGGGGAAATTATTATACATGAGGTTTCAATTAAACCAGTCAACAAATATTGGCTTTAATTTTTCAGGCATTTCATCCTGTTATTTTAACCAAGGCTTACCTGCAATGAATTTTAAAAGTGGTATATTATACATAAACGCGCCACCTACAATTTCGGCATATTTTGGTAGTGCGAGCCCTTTAACTGTTGGTGACAGTGTTCAGGTATATGTAAGTGGAGGAACAAGCCCTTACACCTATCAAGTTATTACCCCATCTGTAGCAAGTATAACAGCTAATGGTATGTTAAAATCTATTGCTGGTGGTAAAACTAAAGTAAGGGTGCAATCAGCTAATGGTATTGTTGACACTACTGATAGTGATATTGAAGTAAGAGAATTAAAGTTAATAATACCAGATACCACTATTTTGCCCTTATCAAGCATAGTTTATCCCGTTAGGATAAATTCAACCAATTCCTCAAATATATTATCTGGTTCATTTAGGGTAAATTTTTGTACAAGCTGTTTGTTACCAGACTCTATCCTTTTGGGTAACACATTGCTACAAAATGCCTTTGTATATTATCAAGTGTATAGTGGGTATATGCTTATATCATTTGCAAAATCAAGTTACTTATCGGGAGCAGGAAATCTATTAAAAATTAGATTTAAAGTGTTGAATCCATCAAGTAGTGGTTTAAGTGTTCAAAATATACTATTCAATCAAAATACACCAGCTAACACTTTAGGTGGATCCATTTATTTCAGCTCAGTACCCCAATTATATATCAGTCCCACAAATGGTGAGTTCTATACAAATCAGACACAGCAATTTACTGCAAGTGGAGGAGTTCCACCTTACACATTTATGGTTACTGATACCAGTAAAGGTAGCATCTCATCAAATGGATTGTTTATAGCTAAGAAAGGTGGCATGGTAAAAGTAAAAGTAACTGATAGTATAAACACTAGCACACTTACCAACAACCTTCAAGTGTATGATGCACTATTGACACTTCCTAATATTGGCAGTTCAAAAAACACTTCGTTCAATTACCCAGTTTCAATTTCAAATTTAACGGGTCAACGATCAATTTACTCAATGCAAATAACAATCACCTATACGGATAATACATTAGATTCTGTTGAGGCTTTTTTAACCAATACAATGGCTTCAAACTGGAGTATTACTCAGAACAGTACTACCAACAAAATCACCATAGCTATGGCAGGAACAAATCCTATCAACACCAATGGCATTCTATTTAGATTAAAGGGTAAGGTGAAAAATCCTGTAAACATTGGTGCTAATATATATTTTTATACTTCAAACCTATTGTTCAATCAAGGTGATTTTTATGCAAAATCGCAAGATGGATATATGAATATTGTTTTAGGTAACCTTTCATTAAACTTAACTGCCTTTTTGCAAGGCTTATATAATGGTAATGGCACAATGTCGGCTTCTCCTTTTGCAGCAGATGGGGTTTCACCTACTACAATTGCTGATACTATTTTGGTGGAATTGCACGAGTCAACAGGCTTTCACAATTTAGTATATTCATCACGAAGTACTTTAGGCACAAATGG